>NZ_JAGQCR010000117.1:0-9739 GCF_024346295.1 Cyanobium sp. BA20m-14 | reverse complement strand
GCACGCCATCTACCGCTGCGCCCCGCCGGGCCCGGCGGGGCACGCTGCGCCCAGACCCACTGCCCTGCCAAGGTAAACCGCCCAGGGTTTCTAGGTCAGCGGTCAGGCCCAGCACCTGGTTGAGGCTTTCGGCCTGATCGAGATAGGTGAGGCTCGCCTCCAACCAGGCCAGCCGCTGGTGGTGCAGCTCCAGCCGCGGGGTGATCGCCGTCACGGAGCGGCGGCGTTTGCGGGCGGTTTTGTAGAGCTTCTGGGCTGCGTCGATGCACTGGCGGCTGGGTTGGATCTGGCTGAGGAGGGCGTCGGCCTGATGCTGCAGGACGTCGGCCTCGGCAACTGCCGCGAGCAAGGCCTCCTGTTCCCGGGCCTGACGGGTTTCCTTGGCGGCGACAGTCTCGAGCCGGTGGCGCAGTTGCTGGCGCTGGTGCAGCAGGGCGCTGGCCTCCAGCTGCTCGCTGAAATAGGTGGCCAGGCCCCGGTTGATCCCCAGGGGCTCCTGCGGGCACGGTTTGCCCCAGCAGCGGTAGCCCTGCGGCTCGATTTGCCAGCAGAACTGCTCCTCTGCCACGGCGTCGAGCCACTGGCGCCAGAGCTGCCAAAGCTGCTGCCATTGGGCTGGGCTGAGCCCGCCCACCTCGAGCTCCCCCCAGCCCGGCGGCAGTAGCTGGCGCAGCAAGGCCGGGCTCATTCCCTGGTAGGCGTCCCGCAGGGCATGCTGCAGCGGCAGGGGCACCAGGCTCAGCCGTCTCTGCCAGCTCTGGAAGCTCTCCTCGAGCCGCGGGGGCTCGCCGGCCAGGGGCGGCGGGGGCTGGTATGGATCACCCGTGCCGATTGGCCGCAGGCGCGATTGCTTTGGTTTCACTTGGCGGGCCAGAGCCACCACCTGGCGCTCGCCATCCAGCAGCAGCAGGTTGCTGTGGCGCCCCATCAGTTCCACCACCAGCCAGCCCAGCACGGGCTCGCCAGGGCGCCGGGCGAAGCCAAGCTCCACCACCCGCTCCCAGCCCTGCTGGAGAATTTCCACCAGGGCCAGCCCCCGCAGCCCATGCTGCAGTTGCTGGGCCAGGGTGCTGCCATCGCCCTGGCGTGGCGGCGCCGGGATCGTGTGCAGACGGGCCGCTTCCGCCTGCCAGCTGAGCTCGAGCCAGTGGGGCCCGCTGAGGCTGCGCAGGCTGAGTTGCAGGGTGTGGGGGCTGGATTGTTGGGCCTTCTCGAAGCGGCTGGGCAGCAGCAGGGGCCGCCATTCAGCCAGTAGCGCCCGCAGGGTCGTCACGTCCACTGCCTGCAGGCGAGAGGGGGCCATGGGCAGGGCAGGGGCATCGAGGCTGGCTTCTACTCTGCAGGCCAGAGCTGATGTCTGCCATGAGCGCCCTGCCCGGTCGCCTCACCCTGATCACCGGCCCCAGTGGGGTTGGCAAGGGCACCCTGGTGAAGGGATTGTTGGAGCGGCACCCAGAGATCTGGCTCTCCATCTCGGCCACCACCCGGGCCCCCCGGGGCGGCGAGGTGGATGGCGAGCACTATTTTTTCCTGAGTAGGGATGCCTTTGAGCGGCAAGTGGCCGGGGCGGGCTTCCTGGAGTGGGCTGAATTTGCCGGCAACCTCTACGGCACCCCCCGTCAGCCGGTGGAGGCCCAACTTGCAGCTGGCCGGCCCGTGCTGCTGGAAATTGAGCTGGAGGGGGCCCGGCAGGTGCGCAGGAGCTTTGCCGCCGGATTCCAGATTTTCGTGGAGCCGCCTAGCTTCGAGGAGCTCGAACGCCGCATCCGGGGCCGCGGCAGTGACAGTGAGGACTCAATCGCTCGCCGCCTGGCGCGGGCCCGCATTGAACTGGCGGCGGCCCCGGAATTCGACGCCAGGCTGCTGAACGGCAACCTGGAAGAGGCCATTGCCCAGTTGGAGCAGCTGATGGGCTTGAACGGCTAGGGCGCTGTCTGAGCGGCTAGGGCGCGGTCAGAGCGGATGGAAGAGCAGGTCGGGGAAGAAGCGGTTGAACTCGATCAAGATGCCGGCCGTAATGGTGAACCAGACGGCGGCAAAAACCGGAGCGGTGGTGAGGAATTTTTTCATGGTCGAAATTCAGGACGGGACGGGTCGCAGTTAGAAGTTGCTCAGCGAGGCGAAACCGGTAAGAGGGGCGAAATCCGCTCAGCGAGGAGAAACCGTGACCTTGTCGTCGGATTCCAGCAGCTTGCCGCTGGTGAGTTCGCCAAAGGCTGCGAGGGGCCAGGTGGCGGCGGCCAGGGTGCTCTTGAAGGCCAGGGGCAGATCGATCTGGATCTCCTTCATGGTGGCGTCCTTGTCGCCCCGGATCGCCCGGAGGTAGTTGCGACCAGCCCAGCCGATGCAACCGGCTATGTAGAGGAAGGCAATGCCAGGGATCATGAAGTCGCCGGCGTGGCTCCAGCGACCGTCAACGATCAGGTGGGGCAGGCCATCGGCACCGCAAACGGCCTGGCTATACATGGCAAAACGGGCCTTGGCCTGGTCAGTTTTGGCTGTGGCTGCGCGCTGTTGAAAGCGGGCGCTTTCGGAGCAGGGGGTCAGGCCTGCCACGTCCGCGTGGGCCATGGGGGCAAAGCCCACCAACAGGAAGGCTGAGAGCAGGACTGCGAAGAGTCTGGGGGAGAGAAAACGGCGCATCAGACGCGGGGCCGCGGGGCAGGATGTCACCCACGGACAGTACGGGAGCTCCCCAGGTCAGATGCCCACGGTTCTTGCCCTCGAAACAAGTTGTGACGAGTCGGCGGCAGCGATTGTGCGCGACCGGACGCTGCTGGCCAGTGCCCTGGCTTCCCAGGTGGAAGAACATGCCCGCTGGGGGGGGGTGGTGCCCGAAATCGCCTCCCGTCGCCATGTGGAGGCCTTGCCCCAGCTGATCGCCCAGGTGTGCCTTGAAAGCGATGTCGCCCTG
This sequence comes from Cyanobium sp. BA20m-14, assembly GCF_024346295.1. Classification (NCBI taxonomy): domain Bacteria; kingdom Bacillati; phylum Cyanobacteriota; class Cyanophyceae; order Synechococcales; family Prochlorococcaceae; genus Cyanobium; species Cyanobium sp. BA20m-14. The sequence continues at coordinate 6,825 of NZ_JAGQCR010000117.1, read as the reverse complement.
GCCGACCTCGACGGCATTGCCGCCACCGTTGCCCCCGGCCTGGTGGGGGCCCTGCTGGTGGCGTCGGTGACAGGTCGCACCCTGGCTCGCCTCTATGCCAAGCCCTTTGTGGCCGTGCACCATCTGGAGGGCCACCTCTGCTCGGTGCAGCTGGGGGAGCCACTGCCGCCCGGCCCCTACCTGGTGCTGCTGGTCAGTGGTGGCCACACCGAACTGCTGCGGGTCGATGGCCCCGGCCGCTATCTGCGCCTGGGCCGCAGCCATGACGATGCGGCCGGAGAGGCTTTTGACAAGGTGGCCCGGCTGCTGGGCCTGGCCTATCCGGGCGGTCCGGCGATCGAGGTCGCTGGCCGGGAGGGCGATCCCAGCCGCTTTGCCCTGCCCAAGGGCCGGGTGTCTCGCCCGGAGGGGGGCTACTACCCCTACGACTTCAGTTTCAGTGGCCTCAAGACGGCGATGTTGCGCCAGGTCCGGGCCCTGGAGCAGGCCAGGCCCGCTGAGCCCCTGCCCCTGGCCGATCTGGCGGCCAGCTTCGAGCAGGTGGTGGCGGAGGTATTGGTGGAGCGGAGTTGCCGCTGCGCCCGGGATCAGGGACTTGAAACCCTGGTGTTGGTTGGGGGAGTGGCAGCCAACAGGCGGCTGCGGGCCCTGCTGGAGCAGCGCTGCCGGCGGGATGGCCTGGCCTGGCGGGTGGCGCCGCTGGCCTACTGCACCGACAACGCAGCCATGATCGGCCTGGCGGCTGCCCAGCGGCTGGCGGCCGGTCAGACCAGCTCCCTGGAGCTGGGGGTCGGGGCCCGAATGCCGCTGGAGCAGGCAGATCGGCTCTATGAACACCCTGGATGCTTTTAATGCAATGCCCGTAGGCTGGTAATCCAGCGGATCGGTGCGGCGCCATGACCCCCCTCGACGGCGAGAGCGATCCCCTGGAGCGTCCTGCTCCCACGTCCCACTCCCCTGTTCAAATAGATGGCGAGCCCGTGCATGTCGCTGGCGAAGAGGTGCCGCCAACCGAGCTGAATGCCTGGCGCCGCGGTTTCACTCCCCAAGCTGAAATCTGGAATGGTCGCCTGGCGATGGTTGGGCTCTCGGTGGGTCTGTCAGTTCTGGTGGTGGCCCGGCTGGCCAGCCGCTGACTATCTATCCCTGCACATATATCCCCGCATATTCAGTAGCGACCACGCAGTGCCTGGGCCAGCTCGTTGGCTTTGGGACTCTCGGCAATGGCGTCCACGGGGTTGACCCGGCCCTGCTCCACCAGGATCTGGAGCGATTGGTTGGCGGTCTGCATCCCGTCAAAGCCGCTGCGGCCCATTATTTGCTCGATGGCGTCGAGTTCGCCGCGCTGGATGTAGTCCTTGCAGGCATCGGTGTTGATCAGGATGTCGTGGTAGGCGGCCCGTTTGCCGTCATTGGTTTTTACGAGTCCCTGGGCGATGACGCCCAGCAAGGTCTCCGATACGGCCCGACGCACGCTTTCCTGCTCGCTGGGCGGGTACATGCCCAGCATCCGTTCCACCGTCTTGATGGCGGAGTTGGTGTGGAGGGTGGCAAACAGCAGATGGCCGGTCTGGGAGGCCTCGATGGCGGTGGCCAGGGTTTCCCGGTCGCGAATCTCCCCGATCAGGATCACATCCGGATCCTCCCGCAGGGCTGCCCGCAGCGCTTTCGCAAACAGCTTGGTGTGCTGGCCCACCTCCCGCTGGCGAATCAGGGAGCGACGACTGACGTGCACGAATTCAACCGGATCCTCAATCGTGAGAATGTGCCGGCTCTGGTTGCTGTTGATCCAATCGACCATGGCCGCCATGGTGGTGCTCTTGCCAGAGCCGGTGGCTCCGCTCACTAGGACCATTCCCTTGGGCCTGCGGCAGAGCTCCTGTAGCACCGGCGGCAGGTTGAGATCTTCGAGGCTGGCGATCTTCTGGGGGACCAGCCGCAGCACCATCGCGGGCCCCCGCAACGAATCCATTAGGTTGATGCGCACCCTCACGAAGGGAAAGGCGTGGGAGCCGTCGTAGTCCTTATCGCGCTGGAAGCCATCGATGGCGGCGGGGCTGAGCATCTCCCGCATCCAGCCGTTGAAGCGGGCCGCATCGGTGCACGGCCAGCCGGTGCCGGCCATCTCCCCCCTGGCCCGGAAGCGGGGTTCCTCACCTACGCCGAGGTGCACATCGGAGAAGCCCTGCTCGTGGGCGATCCGCACGATGCCCTCCAGGTTGTCTGGCTGGCTGACGCTTTCGAAGCTGGGGCGGCTGGCGGCCGGCGGTGAGGGGGGCGCGGCCGGGAAGGGCGAGGGGGGAAAGGGGGATTGGCTCATGGGCCCAGCGGCGTTGCCCCAGCTTCGCGGCTGCGCTTCTGCCTGTCAGCCCCAGATCTCTTACCAGCGCCCTTCGTAGGATTAGCCCTTCGTAGGATCAGTAAGTCTGCAGAGCTTTGGTGTCTAAGCCCTTAGTCACGATCGTGCTGGGCACCCGTCCGGAAGCCATCAAGCTGGCACCGGTGATCCGGGCGTTCCAGCGGGCCGAGGATTTCCGCACCCGGGTGGTGCTCACCGGTCAGCACCGCGAAATGGTGAGCCAGGTGATGGCCCTGTTTGGCCTGACGGCCGACCACGACCTGGACCTGATGGTGCCCAAGCAGACCCTCACCCATATCACCTGCGGCGCCCTGCAGGGGCTGCAGCAGGAATTCGCCAGCCATCGTCCCGATCTGGTGCTGGTGCAGGGCGACACCACCACGGCCTTCGCCTCTGCCCTGGCGGCCTTCTATGAGCAGATCCCGGTGGGCCATGTGGAGGCCGGGCTGCGCACCGACAACCTGCTCGACCCCTTCCCCGAGGAGGCCAACCGCCGCCTGATCTCCCAGGTAACCCAGCTGCACTTTGCCCCCACCCCCCTCTCGGCGGCCAACTGCCGGGCTTCCGGCGTGGTGGGCACGGTGCTGATGACCGGCAATACGGTGATCGATGCCCTGCTGCTGATGGCCGAGCAGGCACCGCCTTACCAGTTGCCCGGCCTGGATTTCGAGCGGCAGCGGGTGATCCTGGCCACGGTGCACCGGCGCGAAAATTGGGGTGAGCGGCTGCAGGAGATTGGCCGCGGCTTCCGGGAGCTGCTGGACCGCTACCCGGACACCGCCCTGTTGCTGCCCCTGCACCGCAATCCCACCGTGCGCGAACCGCTGCAGGCCCTGCTGGGCGACCATCCGCGGGCCTTCCTGGTGGAGCCGCTCGACTACGACCAGCTGGTGGCAGCCATGCGCGGCGCCACCTTGGTGATGAGCGATTCGGGCGGTCTGCAGGAGGAGGCGCCATCGCTGGGCAAGCCGGTGCTGGTGCTGCGCCGCACCACCGAGCGGCCCGAGGCAGTGGAGGCGGGCACCGCCCGGCTGATTGGCACCGACAGCGGCGACATGGTGGCGGAGGCCAGTCGCCTGCTCGACAACCCCGAGGCCTATGAGGCCATGGCCCGGGCCCACAACCCCTTCGGCGATGGCCAGGCTTCGGGGCGGATTGTGGAGGCTGCCCGCAGCTTCCTGGTCTCAGCGCAACGGGCGACAAGCCCCTAGGGGCGCTTCTTGGCCCAGGGCGGCAGGTCGATGAACACCCGGGTGCCGCTTTTGAGCCCCGAGATGATCTGGGTGTCCTTGCCGCTGCTGATGCCCAGCTCCACCGGCTGGAAGGTGGGCTGGTTTTTCTTGCCCACCAGCAGGACCCCCGGGCGGCCCGATTCGGTCACGATCGCCACGGTGGGCACCAGGGTTTCGGCCCGCACCTGGCCGGTTCGGAAGCCGATGTCGGCGGTCATGCCGATCCGCAGCTCGGGCGGCTCACCCACCAGGCGCAGCACCACATCGAAGGAGGTGACGTTGTTGATCTTGACGGCCCTTGGTGTGATCCGCAGCACCTTGGCCTCGAAGCGCTGGTCTGGAAAGGCATCCACCCGCACCGTGGCGCTTTGGCCCATGTGCACCCTGCCGATGTCGCTCTCGGGCACCTTGGCAATCACTTCCAGGCCCTGGGAGAGTTCCACGATCGAGGAGCTGGTGGCGCCTGCGGTGGCTGAGGCGGTGGTGGTGGGGGTCACAAATGAACCGGGATCGGCGAAGCGCTGGCTGATCACGCCAGTAAAAGGAGCCCGCACCACCAGCTCGGCCAGCTCCACCCGGCGGGCTGCTAGCCGTTGGCCAGCGGCGCGCACGCCAGCTTGATCCACCAGAAAGGTGCTGCGCACACTGTTGTAGTCACTCAAGCTGATGGCGTTCTGGCGATAGAGCCGCTCGTTGCGCTCCAGTTCGCTGCGGCTGCGCACCAGTTCGGCCTGGGCTGAGTTCAACTGCGACTGGAGCTCCCCCAAGCGGTCGTCGAGGTCACCGCGATCCATGCGGGCCAGGGCCTGGCCGCGGCGCACCTGGTCGCCCTCCTCCACATAGAGATCTTCGATCACGCCCTGGCGTTTGGGGCTCACATTCACCCTTTTTTCAGCTGCCAGCTCGCCACTGACACTCACCACTCCCGGCAGGTTGCCGGAGGCGGCAAGCACGGTGAAAGAAGCCAGGCTGGCGCTGCTCGGGCCGCGCTGGCGCTGGATCACGGCGATGCCTGCCACCAGCACCACCGCCGCAGCGGCCGCTGCCCACAGGCGCCGTTGCTTTTGCCAGGGCCTGCTTGGGCCTGGGCCGGGCCCGGAGATTGGCTTTGGCGCTGCCGATGGGCTGGACACTGCCGGTGGCGGAGTGAGGGTGGGGATCAGCCTGGGGGCGGAGACGTCCATTTTCGCTGCTGGGAGCCCTCGCCTGCGGCCCGTAGATTTCAGCAATGCTCAAAGCCGGAATCGTCGGACTGCCCAACGTCGGTAAGTCGACCCTGTTCAACGCCCTGGTGGCCAATGCCCAGGCCGAAGCCGCCAACTATCCCTTCTGCACGATCGAGCCCAACTCGGGCATCGTTTCGGTGCCGGATCCCCGGCTCAACCAGTTGGCGGCCCTCAGCTCCAGCAAGGAGATCATCCCCACCAAGGTGGAGTTTGTGGATATCGCCGGCCTGGTCAAGGGGGCCAGCCAGGGGGAGGGGCTGGGCAACAAGTTTCTGGCCAATATCCGCGAGGTGGACGCGATCGTGCACGTAGTGCGCTGTTTCGAGAACGACGACGTGATCCATGTGAGTGGTTCGGTGGGCCCGGCCCGCGATGCCGAGGTGATCAATCTGGAGCTGGGCCTGGCCGACCTATCCCAGGTGGAGAAACGCCGCGAGCGGCTCAAGAAGCAGGCGCGCACCAGCAAGGAGGCCCAGGCCGAAGATGGGGTTCTTGAACGGGTGCAGGCCGAGCTGGAGGCCGGCGGTGCGGCCCGCAATGTGGCGCTCAGCGCCGAGGAGGCGCTGCTGCTCAAGCCCCTGGGGCTGCTTACCGCCAAGCCGATCATCTACGCCACCAACGTGAGCGAAGACGACCTGGCCGGCGGCAACGCCTACTGCCAGGAGCTGGCCGCCGTGGCCAAGCAGGAGGGGGCTGCCACCGTACGCATCAGCGCCCAGGTGGAGGCCGAGCTGATCGAGCTGCCCGAGGCGGACCGCGCCGAATTCCTGGCGGGCCTGGGGGTTGAGGAAGGCGGCCTGCAAAGCCTGATCCGGGCCACCTATGCCCTGCTCGGCCTGCGCACCTATTTCACTACCGGCGAAAAGGAAACCCGGGCCTGGACGATCCAGGCCGGTATGACCGCCCCCCAGGCCGCCGGCGTGATCCACACCGATTTCGAGCGGGGCTTCATCCGCGCCCAGACGATCGGCACCCAGCAGCTGCTGGAGGCGGGCTCCCTGCCCGCAGCCCGCAACAAGGGCTGGCTGCGGGCCGAGGGCAAGGACTACATCGTGGCGGAAGGGGATGTGATGGAGTTTCTGTTCAATGTGTAATGGGTGGAATTAGACTAGTACTTCCAGGTGAGATTAAGTCCGGCTACTGGTGTCTCGCTGGTTAGCAGCTGGCCGGCATCTTGCAGGCTCAGGCTGTTGGTTCCATAGAGGTCAACGCAAAGGCGCTGATTCGGGCAGGCCCGCAGCGCCAAGGTGTAGTTGCTTTCGGCGCCACCATATGCCGCAATATTGACCTCTGGTATCAAGCTAAATATTTTTGAAAATTGCCAGTTTGCACTCATGCCAACTCCAAATAAGTTTTCGCTGCCACTCAGGGCGACTTTGGAGTTGAGATTCACGCTGAAAACCTTGGATAGCTCGCGGATGTTGAGAAGTTCACCAAATAGGTAACCTGAGCGATCATCCGGGGCCAGGACCCGACCGAAGGAGAGGCGTAGGGCGGTGGATAGGTCATCGCCCCTGGGCTGGCTGAAAAATAAGGCAGTGCCTTCCATGCAGAACGCCTCGTTGATCCTGTCTGGCGGCCGGTGAGGCGCTCTTCTGCTCTGTGGTCCGCATCGCCATATCCAGCGGGAGGACTAAAATCCGAAACTCGCCACCGTCATCTTCATTTCAGGGCAGCTCCAGCCAGCTGCGCAGGGCTAGATCGAGTTCGGCCAGGGTTCCTGATTCCAGGATCCCAACCATGGCACCGACAGCGGCTGTGGGCACTGTGAACAGCTTCTCGGCCATTAGCTGTGAGGGTTTGCGCAGGCCATTGCTGCCACTGGGGTTCACGGGAATGCGCACCAGTGGTGCCTCCAGCAGGGTGCTGGTCAGCGGACAGAGCGTGACACTTGGATGACCTTGAAGCCAGCGATTGGCCTGCACCACGACGGCTGGTCTTGGCGTGCCTGAGTACACCCCAGAGGTGGCAACCGTCACGATCAGCCCCCGTTGTAGAGCCACCGTCA
>NZ_JAGQCR010000116.1:0-9887 GCF_024346295.1 Cyanobium sp. BA20m-14 | reverse complement strand
GCGCAGCCGCGAGCTGGGCTACGAGCGGCTGCGCCTGCTCGACGGGTCCGGGGCCCTTCTGGCCCAGGCCGCCCGGGTGGGCAGTGGGATGGTCCTGCTGGGCCCCGCCTCGCCGTGATGGCCTTGCACCTGGGCAAGCTGCAGCAGCTCTGGGGGCCGCCCGTCACCGGACCCCTCACCCCTGACCAGGCCAGCATCGGGCTCGAGCCGCAGGCGATCTGCACCGACAGCCGCCAGCTAGCTGCCGGCCAGCTGTTTGTGCCCCTGGTGGGCGAGCGCTTTGACGGCCATGCCTTCCTCCCCGCCGCCCTCGAGGCCGGTGCCGTCGCCCTGCTGGCCCAGGTGGAGCAACTGCCGCCCGCTGCCCTTGCCGCCGTGGCGGGCTCAGTGCCCCTCTGGCTGGTGCCAGACACCCTGCTGGCCTACCAGCAGCTGGCCTGCCTCTGGCGGCGCCAGCTCCCGGCTGCGGTGGTGGCGGTGACCGGCTCGGCCGGCAAAACCACCGCCCGGGAACTGATCCGGGCCGCCCTGGCCCCCCTCGGGGAAGTGGGGGCCTCCAGCGGCAATGAGAACAACGACGTCGGCGTGCCCCTCACCCTGCTGAATGCGACCCCTGCCCAGGCGGCCGTGGTGGTGGAGATGGGCATGCGGGGCCTGGGTGAAATCGAGCGACTCAGCCGCTGTGCCTGCCCCGATGTGGCGGTGATCACCAACATCGGCACGGCCCACATCGGCCGGCTGGGCAGCCGCGAGGCGATTGCCACGGCCAAGTGCGAGATCACCGCCGGCCTGCGCCCAGATGGGGTGGTGGTGATCCCGGCTGGCGATCCCCTGCTGGATGGGGCCCTGGCCCGGGTGTGGGCTGGCCGGGTGGTGCGGATTGCCCTGGCCGGCGAAGGCCACGAGCACCAGGCCGACTTGGTGGGCCAGCTGGATGGGGCCGGCGGGATCCTGAAGCTGGCCGGCGAGGAGCTGGCCGGGGTGGAGGTGGCCATGCCCCTGGAGGGGGTCCACCACGCCCGCAACCTGCTGCTGGCCCTGGCCGTGGCCCGGGAGCTGGGGCTTGAACCGGCCCGCTGGCAGCCCCTGGAGGTGGCCCTGCCGGGGGGGCGCAGCCGGCGGCTGGAGCTGGGTGGGGTGCGGCTGCTGGATGAGACCTACAACGCCTCACCCGAGGCGGTGCTGGCCTCCCTGGATCTACTGGCCCGCCAGCCCGGTCGCCGCTTTGCGGTGCTGGGCACCATGCTGGAGCTCGGCGACCAGAGCCTGGCCCTGCACCGAGAGGTAGCGGCGCGGGCCCTCAGCCTGGGCCTCGATGGGCTGGTGGTTGTCGACGGCGGCCCGGAAGGGGAGACGATGCTGGCGGCGGCCCAGGGCCTGGCCCGGCTGGAGCGGGTGGACACGCCAGCAGAGGCCGCAGTACCCCTGGGCCAGTGGCTGGAGCCCGGGGATGTGCTGCTGCTCAAGGCCAGTCGCGGCGTGGCCCTGGAGCAACTGATTCCCCTGCTCCAGCTGGCATGATGCAGGCGGAGCAGCATTTCACGATGTTGTGCCTTCGGGCAGGGGCCCTGGGTGGTGGTTCACCCGGGGCTTTTCCTTTGGCTAACAACTCAGCCCAGATACTCAACCCAAATACCAGCGCAGCATGGCCGCCAGCTGGCCCACCATGCCCTTGCCGGTGAGCAGTTCGCCGGCGATGGCCGCGGCGAAGCCCAGCATGGCCACCCGGCCGTTGAGCAGCTCCACGCCAGCCAGGGCCTGGGTATTCCAGGGTCTGGGGCTGGTCATGCTGGCGCCGAAGCGCTCCACCGGTTCGTAATTGAATTTCGGGCTCATGGGCGGGCAGCTCTCCAGTTGTCTTTGACCAATTGTCTTGCCCTGCCGAGGGCAAGGGCATTGTCGGGCACATCCCTGGTGATGGTGGAGCCGGCCCCCACCGTGACGTTCTGGCCCAGCTGGAGGGGGGCCACCAGTACGGAATTGGCCCCGGTTTTGCTGCCAGCCCCCACCACGGTGCGGTGCTTGCGCTCGCCGTCGTAGTTGGCGGTGATCGTGCCTGCCCCCACGTTCACGCCGGCGCCGAGGTCGGCATCGCCGATGTAACTGAGGTGGTTCACCTTGACGCCGGCGGCCAGGGTGCTGTTCTTGACCTCCACAAAATTGCCGATGTGGCAGCGTTCGGCGATCTCGCTGCCCGGCCGCAGCTGGGCAAAGGGCCCCACCGAGCAGTGGGGGCCGACGCTGGCCCCCCGCAGCACCGAATGCAGCACCTCGCAGCCCTCACCGAGCTGGCTGTTTTCAATCAGGCAGCCCGGGCCGATGCGGCAACCGTCGCCGATGCTGCTGGCTCCGCGGAAGTGGCACTGGGGTTCCACCACCACATCGCGGCCAAAGCGGGTGGCCTCGCTGAGGCTGCAGCTGGCCGGATCGGTGAAGGTCACCCCCTCGGCCATCCAGTGGCAGCGCAGCCGTTGCTGCAGCACCGCTTCGCACTGGCTGAGCTGGAGCCGGTCGTTGATGCCGGTGATCTCGTCGGCATCGGTCACCTCGAGGTGCATGGCCGGGCGGAGCAGGGCCACCGTGTCGGTGAGGTAGAGCTCACCCTGGTCGTTGTCGCTGCTGAGCTGGGGCAGGGCGGCCGCCAGTTGCTGCCAGTTGAAGCAGTAGATGCCCGCATTGGTGAGGTTGTTGAGGCGCTGCTCGTCGCTGCAGTCGCGGTGCTCCACGATGGCGCTGACGGCGCCGGAGGGGTCGGCAAAGACCCGGCCGTAGCCGCTGGGATCGGCCAGCCTGGCGCTCAGCAGGGTGACGGCGGCGCCGCTGCTGTGGTGCTGCTCCAGCAGGGCGACGAGGGTTTCGGGCCGCAGCAGGGGCACATCGCCGTTGAGCACCAGCAGGTCGCCGCTGAAATCGGCCAGGGGCTCAAGCAGCTGCTGAACCGCGTGGCCCGTGCCGTTCTGGGGCTGCTGCAGCACGAATTCCAGGCCTGCGTGGTCCGCCAGCGACTGCTCCACCCGTTCGGCCTGGTGGCCGACGATCAGCAGGCGCCGCTCGGGCTGGAGCTGGTCGCAGCTGGCCAGCACCCGCTCCACCAGGCTGGCACCGGCGAGGGGTTGCAGCACCTTGGGCAGGGCGCTCCTCATGCGGGTGCCCTTTCCAGCAGCCAACACGGCAACGGCAAGCATGGGCTGGGGCAGGCGACTGGGCGGGAATCTAGGTGGGCTTGCCCAGGCGGGCCAGGTCGGCCCAGAAGCCGGGGTAGGAAACGGCAGCGGCCTCGGCTCGGGCCAGGACCGTCTCGCCCTGGGCCACCAGGGAGGCCACCGCCAGGCTCATGGCGACCCGATGGTCCGTTTCACTGTCGACGCTGGCGCCACGGAGGGTCGTGCTGCCCTTGATCACCAGACCGTCTTCAAACTCCTCGATCCGGGCCCCCATGGCCTTGAGCTGGCGGGCCATCACAGCCAGCCGGTCGGTTTCCTTAACCCGCAACTCGCCGGCATCGCAGATGCGGCTTGTGCCCTCGGCGCAGCAGGCGGCCACCGCCAGCACGGGAATTTCATCTACCAGGCGGGGGATCAGCTCGCCGCCGATCTCAAAGGCCCGCAGGGGGCCATGCTTCACCTGCAGGTCGCCCACCGGCTCGCCGGCCACCTCCCGGCCATTGAGGACCGTGATCCGGGCGCCCATCTGTTCGAGCACATCGAGGATGCCGGTGCGGCTGGGGTTGAGGCCCACGTTCTCGACCGTGAGCTCAGAGCCGGGGGTGATGGCGCCCGCCACCAGCCAGAAGGCGGCGGAGCTGATGTCGCCCGGCACGATCACGCTCTGGCCTCGCAGGCTCTGGCCCGGCGTCAGGGTTACCACGGTGTTGCCTGGCCCGCCCACCTCCAGTTGGGCGCCAAAGGCCCCCAGCATGCGCTCGCTGTGGTCGCGGCTCTGGGCCGGCTCGATCACGGTGGTGGGCCCGCCGGCGCTGAGGGCGGCCAGCAGGATGGCGCTCTTCACCTGGGCTGAGGCCACGGGGGTGCGAATAGTCGTGCCCCGCAGCTCCTGGCCCTGGATGGCAAGGGGTGCCAGGTTGCCGTTGCTGCGGCCGTGGATCATCGCGCCCATCTGGGCCAGGGGTGTCCCCACCCGCCCCATCGGCCGGCCCCGCAGTGAGGCGTCCCCCGTGAGCACGAAGTGGCGCCCCAGCCGGCCCGCCAGCAGGCCCAGCAGCAGCCGCATGGTGGTGCCGGAGTTGCCGCAGTCGAGCAGGTCGGCGGGCTCTCGGAGGCCATCGAGCCCCACCCCCTGCACGAGCACCTCTTCGCCGGCGCGGATTGCCGAAACCCTCACCCCCATGGCCCGCAGGCAGGCGGCGGTACTAAGCGGATCCTCCGCCGGCAGAAGCCCTTCTATGCGTGTGGTGCCCTCGGCGATGGCGCCGAACAGCAGGGCCCGGTGCGAGATCGACTTGTCGCCCGGCACCTTCACCGTGCCCCGCAGGCTGGTGCCGCCCGGCAGGCTCAGGGGGCTGGTGTAGGGAGGGGCAGTGGCGGCGATGGACTCAGCCACGGGCAGGGAGGGCGCTAGTGGGGCGATCCTATGGACCATCATTCGGCTGCCAGGGCTCCTGGCAGTGCAGATCAAGCGACTGGATGACCGCGGCAGCAATTTCCTTGAGCTCTCCGGCAGCGAGACGACCGAGCGGCCCCTGGAGCTGATCGGCGTGCACAGCGGTGGGCAGCCAGGTCATCACGAAGCTGGCCTGACGCAATCCATTGGTGGGGGAGGGCTCCAACATGTGGGCCAGTGGGTTGCCGCCAAGTCGCTGTTCCGTGCTCAGGGGAAGCACCACCCAGCGGCGGCTGAGGCGCGTCGCGGCATCGGGAGCGATCACCAGCACAGGCCTAGCTTTGCTGTCGCCGAAGCTGCGGTTACGAGGCCATAGGTAGAGCCGACCGCGTTCAGCCATCGAGGCCCTGTGCCAATACCTCAAACGCCATCGTGATGGCGTCTTCGCCTGCGGCATTCAGATCGCCACCCTCCAGTTTCGCCAGATCGGCGTAGGCGATGTGGAGGGCATCGACGCGTCGCTGGGTCAACCACTGAGTCAGAGCCTCGCTCACAAGAGCTGAACGATTGGGCCCCTGGGCATCGAGCTGGGTGAGGAGACGCTCATCCAGCGAGATGCTGATGGAACGATTCGGCATCGTATTATTAGGAATCTTGCTAGTCACCCTAGTAGCGGGCCCAGGCCCGCGAAACACAATGCAGGCGATTCTTCGGATGCGTCGCTACCTGCAGGAGCAGCTGCTGGTCGACCTGAGCCGAAAGGCCGTGGTGCTGACCGGCCCCAGGCAGGTGGGCAAGACCAGGCAGGTGCGGCAGCTGATGGAGGGGCGTGATTCACCCCAATACCTCAACTGGGATGGGGCGGCGGGCCGATCTGCTGGTGTTTGTTGAGATCGACAAGATGGCCGATAGGAAGGCCTGGCTCAAGGGTGTTATTGATGCCCGGCCCGTGGGCCAGGCTTTGCTTTTTGACCCGGAATCGGTGCGGGAGTGGTGTGCCCACAGCGGCTTTCCAGACACATGCCTGGCAGAACGGATGCCGCTATCCACAAGCCTAGATGGAGTCAAGCTGGCGAACAGCTCACCCCACCGCGCCCTGTCGCGCTTTGCCCTCCAGTTTCCTGAGGCCGAGGCGGTGCAGCTCGTGCGTGATGCCCGCCAGCAGGAGCAGCGCGGAGCGGTGTGAGTCGCTGAGCGGGGTAACCATGGGCGGTATCAGCAGAGCAGGCCTGTTTTCGAAGGCCAGCTTGATACTTTGGAGCTCACTTCTAGAGCCTTATGCTGCAAGCCCGAGAAGATGTACTCGCCTTTTGCTACGGAGAAGACTTATTTTACCGACACTACCCGCTCAGCACTGGAAAACAACTTGGATCAAATACCTGCCTTAGAGGCTCAACGAGGAGGGCGAGACGCAACCTCTATGAAAGAGAGGAGGCCGTTCCCCCGGAGGGGTGGGGGCGGGATGTTTGAGCAGCAGGAGTTCTGGCAACTTGATGGCAGCCGTATTGCCTGCGATCCAATCAGCTGCCTAGGGGGAGGTATCATGATCTGGGGCTTAATAGGCTCCTGCCCCCGGGTACAGCCCAAAATACATCTGCAAATAGAGATGAGACTAGAAATCTCAATCGGCCAGATACATTTTGATGCAATGAAGCAAATTTGCGGATCCATGGTGGCAAATGCAGCCCCCCTGCGCAATCAAAATAAAATAGTGAAAACCGAGCCTCAGTATTTGCACCATGGGAGGGGAATCGACCAATCCAATTTTTAGTTGGGATAACTGCACGAAGTTCCCCCTCAAGCTTTCTTTCTGCTTAAGCTTGCTGCAATTGCTGAGAATTTATGCCATAAAGAAAGTGGCTCTGCTTGTGACTAATCCTTGTATCCATTGGCCCATAGAATATGAACATTTTAATGACTTCCCATAGTTTTTTCCCAGATATTGGAGGTATCGAAACCATAGCCGAATTATTGGCGGACGATTTTTGCGATGCCGGCCATTCAGTAATTCTAATTACTAAAACTAAAGGTGACCCATCCCTTGATAGCTTGCGTTTCCCTTTTGAGGTTATTCGCAATCCATCTGTTTTGAAGCTTTTAAAGTGCTACAAGTGGGCCAATGTTGTTTTTCAAAATAACATTGAACTCCGCCAAGCCTGGCCTAATCTTATTTTTCGCAAGCCTCTAGTAATAAGCCTTCATACTTGGCTGCTCAATATTAAGGGAAAGCTAGGACTGGAAGAGTTAATAAAACACTTCGCTTTGTCAGCGGCAACCAAGGTAATTGCCGTCAGTAATTCCATCCGCATCGATTCGTATAGTGATGCTCTCGTAATTGGAAATCCTTATGACAACGACCTGTTCAGGAACTATCTTTCTCCTAGGCGGCCTTTTTCAATTGTTTTTCTTGGGCGGTTGGTTAGCGATAAAGGTGTCGACTTGTTGTTGCGCTCATTTGCTGAATTAGACCTTCCATTGGCCCGCCTTACCATTATTGGAAGTGGACCAGAGCGACAGAGCCTGGAACGGCTAGCTCGTGGACTAGATATCGACGATTCTGTATCATTCGTTGGACCTCTACAGGGCTCAGCACTTGTAGATTTACTGAATCAAAATGAAGTGATGGTAATACCGTCCATATGGCGCGAACCTTTTGGAATCGTAGCTTTAGAGGGCTTAGCTTGTGGTTGTGTTCCATTGGTCTCCGATGGTGGTGGGCTTGTTGATGCAGTTGGGCAGGCTGGGCTAAGCTTTAAGCGTGGAGACATTCACGATCTTACTGATAAATTGCGATTGCTCCTTAGCGATCAGGAACTACGCTCTAATCTACGTGCAAAGTCAGTGGCCCATCTGTCAATATTCGAAAAGCACAAGGTATCCCGTCAATATTTAGATGTTCTCAATTTGTGCTTAAGAGCACCTCGAAAAAATCAGAACCCTGCTCACTCCAGTCAATGAGGTTCATGTCCTCCTATGCCTCCCCAGAGTTCAGGAAAGATGTCCCCCCTCTGATCAGTACATCCGGGGGCTTGAGGACATTACCAATGCTTCGCTAAAGTGAAACCGTCAGGGCTGATTTGAGATGGCGGATGAGCCCGCCGCACAGGCAGAGCGTGACCCGAATTTCGGAAGAGCTGGGCATCCACGCGATCACCCTCTACTAATGGAGGAAGGCCTGGCGGTTGCTGGGAGAGGTGGTGCCGGCATCCGAGAAGGAATCCAGATGGCTGGAGCGCTGCCGACAAGTTCACTGTGCTGTTGGAGACGGCAGGACTTAACGCCAACGAGCTGAATGTATACTCCCGCGAGCGAGTCTTGTTCCTGAATCAGCTGAGCCGCTGGCGGCAGGCAGCCCATGAACCCTATCCACAGTTGCAACCGTAGGGTATACTTGCGCGAATGGGCTGGTTTTCGAGATTATCTTTAGCAGATAATGCCCAATCCCTTAAATTAATTTGCTGGATTCAAGATCCATTTCAAGTCTTTTTTTATAAAAGCTACTGCTAATAAAGATGGCATCAGTCCAACTCGCTAAATCATTCTGAAAGTGAAATCCATAAAAAGAAACGAGGAGGAAGCCATTATCTGTAAGGTATCGAAATACCTGGTCAAAGGAAGGCAGGTTCTGATACATGTCGGCGAATATGAACTCAAAATATATAAGTCCAATTCTGTTTTCACTCATCATTTCTTCCGCCCCCTTGAAAACCTCAAAATCAAAGCCTTGAGTATCCGACTTTAATATATGTATATATTCGATATTGCGGCCTTTTGAGAAAGTGTCTATTGTTGTTACCTCAGTATTTACTTTGTTTGTAACCTCGCCCCAAGCCAGCTTGCTTGGGAGCAAAAAAGAACTCATGTCTGAGTGTATATTCTCAATAAACTCAAGAGCTCCATCACTAGATCCAATACCAAGATTCCAAGCACTAACATTTGAGTGTCTTTGACAATGAACTTTTAGCTGTTCGAATGTGGTAGGACTTGGCTCAAAAGAATGTATTCGTGAGTGGGGAAATATGTTTATAAAACGATCAACCGATTGCCCAATATTCGCGCCAACATCGTAGACTGTAGGCTCTGTGATACCACTCAGAAAATATTGAAGATCGTTGAAGGGATCTATGCCAAGTTTCGGTTTCTGTAGGCGACGAAACTCTAATCCGGCGCATCGCGCAAGAAAACGTGATAAGTTTTTAGCAGATTTGAGCATGATATTAGCTAATTGCAAAAAAAATAAATCTGTATTTAAACTGGAATGGATGAACGCTTAACTCTGGCCTCGCATTGCAGCATTGAGGGTTCATCAGTATTCATGCTCGATTAAGAAATCATCGAAAAAGAAAATTTCCACTCTTGCGTTCATCTATAAAAATGCCTTGTGGCGCCAAGTTCTCGACAACACTATAACACAAGGGTCAGGCATCCTCAATCCGATTGTAGTGCGAACCTTATCAGGTATTCCAAGACTGGCGCGGCAAAAGTTGAGCCTCTACAGGCTTCGCTATACCCCCTGGCTTACATGAAGCGGCGCCCCATGGAGTGGTGTAACTCAGGGGGATCAGCCCCGGCGTAGCCGGGGCTGACGGTTCGCCTCCCTCAGACATCAGCTGTGGCAATGGGTAGGCCGGTCTGAGACCCTGTTCGGAGAACTACCACCAAACCGAACACAGACCATCACCCTTACCCATAGTGGCGCCTCCGAGCTGGCTCAGCTCATGGAGGGCACCACCGCTGGCGCCCTGATCCCTGAGATCGTGCGCCGGGGCTTCCAGGATCTGCTGGAGGCCGAGGTTTCTGCTGCCATTGGAGCCACGCGTCATGAACGCTGCCCTGATGAGAGGTCCACCCACCGCAACGGCTACCGCCAGCGGCTACTGTCCGCCCACAATGAAGTTGGCCGGCAGCGGGTCACCGAGATGCTGCGCAAGCGCAAGCAGTTCCCGACAGCTGTGCCGGTAATGGATGCCGCCCGCTGAGTCGCCACAAGACCCTGCCGCCCTTTCTGCTGCGACTCAGCGCCCGAAGAGCAATCGCTTGGAACACAATGTTGGGACTTTCTATTGCTGTTGGAGCACTGCGGTGGGCGACGAGTCGGTGATGCACCACCTGAACTGGGGATAAATCCAACTTGGTCTGGTCGCCCTGGTGTTCGGAGGTCTTCAGGTTTGGCGGATCGACAGTGTGTTCCGTAGACTGGAACTGGCGAGACCTTTGAGTGCAAGTGAGTTCCGCAAGAACTTGGAACGGATCTGGTCGCATGGAAATCGGAAGTAGCAGCACCGCAATTGTTGCGCCTATACCCGGTCACCGACCTCCAAAACTAC
>NZ_JAGQCR010000115.1:0-9912 GCF_024346295.1 Cyanobium sp. BA20m-14 | reverse complement strand
AGCCGATCCATGCCTCCCAGCTGGCAGCCGTTGCGCTTCGCATAGCAGAACAGCTCCGAGGATCCGGCTGGGATCCATCCCTGCCTGAGCGCATCACCCTGGGTGGCGACACCACCCTCACCTACGCCGCCATGATCAGCGCCCTGCAAGAGGCGCAACCAGCGGGCGATCCAGCGCGCCGTTGCCGTCTGCTGCCCATCCCAAACCGCCTCTTCTTTTCCCTCACTGCTCCCCTTTTGCTCCGCTCGCCCAAGGCCTTCGAAGCGGTGTTGCGCATGGGCGCCAACCTTTCTGGCTTCAGCCCCGCCCACCAGCTGCTGGGCCGTGAACCCCAGCCCTTTCCGGTCTTGCCGCTGGCCTGATGCTGTTGCCTGAGTTTCTCTCGGTTGCGCTCGCTGCTTTTGCTGCCTGGTGGCTCCTGCGTGCGCTGCTACCCAACCTTCGCCTCCGCCTGCTCGATCAGCCCAATGCCCGCAGCTCCCACAGCCAGCCCACGCCCCGCGGTGGCGGTGTGGGCTTTGTGCTGGTGGCCTCAGCCGCAAGCGCCATCGGCTGGCTCGGTGTTGCCTACTCTGCTCAGCCACGCTTTCCCGGCAGCCACTTAGCAATTGTGGCCTTGCCCCTGCTGGCCCTGCCGCTGGCTGTGGTGGGCTTTCTCGACGATCGCCACAACCTCCCCGCCGGCCTGCGCTACGGCGTGCAGCTGGCCACGGCAGTGCTCGTGATCCTGGCGAGTCCGCTTCCGCTGCCCTGGTTGGCGCTGCCCCTGCTGTTGATTGCCGTGACCGCCGTGATCAACTTCACCAACTTCATGGATGGCCTTGATGGCCTAGTGGCCGGCTGCATGGCCGTCGCCCTGGCATCGGCTGCCCTCTGGCTCGCAGCACCTTGGCCCATCTGGGCCTTGGTGGGTGCCTTGCTGGGGTTCCTGATCTGGAACTGGAGCCCTGCCAAGGTTTTCATGGGAGATGTCGGCAGCACCTTCTTGGGCGCCGTCTTTGCCGGCCTGGTGCTCCAGGCCACGACTTGGCCAGAAGCCCTAGGCCTGCTGCTGGTGGCCACCCCCCTGCTCGGCGACGCCTTCCTCTGCGTGCCCCGCCGTCTGCTTGCTGGGCAGCAGGTGCTTCAGGCCCATCGTCTTCACCTTTTCCAGCGCCTCCATCAGGCCGGCTGGCCCCATGCCCGCGTCTCCAGTCTGTATATCGGTGCAACGGCCGTGCTGGCACTCGCCCTTTTCTGGGGTGGCCTGCCTTGGCTCATCACGCTTGCTGCCTTTGAACTATTGCTCGGCATCTGGCTAGATCAGAGGGTGGCTGTTCCCTTTGCCCTCGCATCCCGCAGCTGATGGCCCAGCGTTGGTTAATCCTTGGAGCCGGCGGCCACGGCCGCTCCGTTTGCGATGCCAATGCTGCCAGTGGCGATCACGTCGTGGGTTTTCTCGACGACGCCTTACCCCCAGGCACCCTGGTGAACGGAATACCTGTCTTGGGCGCCCTGTCTCTCGCCTGGGACCTGAATCTGTTGTTTGATGCCTCCGATGAGGCTCCTCCCGATCAAGTGGTCGTGGCTATTGGCAATCCGGCCCTCCGTCAAACCTGGCAGCAGGTGCTTGAGCAGGTGGCCGCTCCCCTCGGGGTGGTGCTGCATCCCAGAGCAATCGTGAGTGCCACCGCCCATCTCGGCCCTGGCTCTGTCGTGCTCGCTGGCGCTGTGGTGAATGCCAATGCTTCTCTCCATCAGGGAGTGCTGGTGAATAGCGGCGCCGTTGTCGATCACGATGCCATTTGCGGCGCCTACAGCCAACTCGGTGTCAACGCCGCCATGGCTGGCGGCTCTCGCCTTGGCCCGCTCGCTTGCCTGGCCCCAGGTGAAGTGCTCAACTGCCTCCAAACCCGTTTCGCCCCTCTGGCACTGGCACCTGGTGCGTCTGATCCCGGAGAAGGCTTGACCCTGAAGCGGTGAAAGCTGCCCTGTCCGTAGCTGTTGTGTTCCTTGCCTCTGGGCTTTGGCTGGCCTGGCCCTGGATTGTTCCGCTTGTTTCTCCGGTTCCCACGTTTGGTACCGGTAGCGATCTGGTGGTGGTGCTGGATGGTGGCCCAGGCCGCTTCGCCGCAGCCGATCGCATCGGCCAATCGCTGCCCCAGCCGCCCCACCGCCTGCTAATCCGCTGCCCCAGAGGTACGCCGCCACCCCAGCCCACCCCCGAATTGCTGCAGGGCTTCGACACCGCCACCCAGATCACCGCCTTCGCTCACTGGTTGCGCCACCAGCCCTCGCCCCGAAGTGCCCGGGTGTGGATTGCCACCGATGCCGATCACACCGCCCGCGCAGTAGTCCTTGCCCGCATTGCTCTTGGCAGCCAGGGCATTCGCGTTGGCCCGGCTGATTTGCCTACCCCCAGCCCCAGCGAGCACCGCAAGCTGCTTCGGGATGCCCTGCGCCTCACCCTTTGGCGCGCCACTGGGAGCACCGGCGCTTGGCTGGCGCCTGAGGTTGTTGCCCGCAAGCGGGCGGATTGTGGGGTGTAGGGGGTGTATGTCGGCGAGTGGCGTTAACCAGCTCTTGACGCGAACATATGTACTATGATTGTTGCGTTGTTGTTGCCGGGCTGTGGCGCAGGTCGCCCCCGTTTCAGAAACTGCGCCAGACTCAGAGGCAACGTCTGCTTCCCGTCGCCGTTGCGGCTGGTTTGATCTCCAGGGCTGGCTCGAAGTGCTCGCCGGCATTGTGATTGCACTGATCGCCCTCCTCACCTCCTATGACCACATCGCCCTCCCCGCCGGCGCCGCCCTCCAGCTCCCGCAGCAATGGGGCGTCTGGAGCATCGCTGCCTCAGTGGCGCTTGTGGTTGCAGACGCTCAACTGGCGACGGGATCCCGACGTCGAGCAGAAGATCAACGCCTCCAGGCTGAGAACGAAGCAGTTCGAGAGCGAAATCAACGCCTCCAAGCAGAGAACGAAGCAGATCGAGAGAGAAACCGAGCAGCTCAAGAACGAGAACGCGCGGCTCGCAGCAGTCGAGTCCAGGCTCGCGCACTTCGAGCGGGAGCACTTGTCCAACTCGAGCCCTCTGTCCTCCACCGACGATTCCTCGCTCTTGTAGTCGCCGAACTGGCCCAGCTCGCCGATGAGCCGGCCTGAGCGTCCTGCTGCGCGCTGCCTCAGACGTGCGCCGCCACCTCAGCCCACACCCGAACTCCTCCAGGGCTTCGACACCGCCACCCAGATCACCGCCCTCGCCCACTGGTTGCGCCTCCAGCCCTCGCCCCGCATTGCTCGGGTGTGGATTGCCACCGATCCTGATCACACCGCCCGCGCCGTAGTCCTTGCCCGCATTGCCCTCGGCAGCAAGGGCATTCGCGTTGGCCCTGCCGATTTGCCTACCCCCAGCCCTAGCGAGCACCGCAAGCTGCTTCGGGATGCCCTGCGCCTCACCCTTTGGCGCGCCACTGGGAGCACCGGCGCTTGGCTGGCGCATGATGCGTTGGCCGTCAAGCGGGCGGATTGTGGGGTGTAGTAGGGGTGTAGGCCTGGCAGCACCCGGCTAGGGCTTTCCGTAATTCCACGGATGCCTTGACAGTTTGTTTGTACTAGCCTGTGTTCAGGATTTGGGCTGGCTACTGTGGTTTTGGGATTTGACCTTCAGGGCTCGATCACACTCATTGCCGGCCTTCTGCTCGCCCTGATCACACTTTTCACGGGTTATGACCATGTCCACTTCTTTTGGGGCCCAACCCTCCAGCTCAATAAGCAAATCGGAGTTTCTGTCCTCGCTGCCTCGCTGGCGACGCTGGTTGTCGAGGCTCAATTGGCATCCCGTCGTCGAATACGAGATTCGCGAGATCGAATTCGAGCGCAGGAAGATCGAGCACGAGAACAGGAAGATCGAGCGCAAGAACAGAGAGATCGAGTACGAGAGCAGAGATATCGAGTACGAGAACAGAAAGATCGAGCACGAGAAGCGGATGAAACAGCTCGAGATCGAGATCGCTCGGCTCGAGCAAGCCAACTCCAGGCTCGAGCGCTTCGAGCGGGAGCACTTGTCTGGCTCGACCCCACCCCCCTCCACAGGAGATTCCTACAGCTGATTGCCACCGAGCTCGCTGATCTCGCTGGCGGTGCCCCCTCATGACCCAGTCTTCTTGCGCCATCGTGCCGAGCCCCAGCACCAGCTCGCTGGCTGGCCGATCAGGACCTGCCCGCTGTGGATCTGCTTGTGGTGCTCGATGGCCGCCCACCCGCCCAAAACAGGCCGAGCTTTACCGGCAGCAACTGCTGTAGGAGCCTGGGAGCGCCTGCTGATCCGCTGCCCCCGCGCACGACACCGCCCCCAGATCACCGCCCTCGCCCACTGGTTGCGCCACCAGCCCTCGCCTCGCATTGCCCTTGGCAGCCATGGCATTCGCGTTGGCCCGGCTGATTGGCCTACCCCCAGCTCCGCTGAACGCCGCAAGCTGTTTCGGGATGCCCTGCGCCTCACCCTCTGGCGCGCCACTGGGAGCACCGGCGCCTGGCTGGCGCATGATGCGTTGGCCGTCAAGCGGGCGGATTGTGGGGTGTAGGGCTGCAGGTCGTGAGGGCTCTGCTGGTTGGGGAGTTTTCAGCTGCGGATGGCCAGGCCCTTGTTCCGGCGGGATGCGCTTGCAGCTGCGAGGGCAAGCACTATTGATGTGCGCCCCGCGCCGTGTTCCTGCTGACCAGTACAGGTGTATTATGGGCTGAGCGGCGAGGGCTCGGCGTGGGTAGGGTTTTTTTGTTCGACATTCAGGGTTGGATCACCCTGATCCTGGGCAGCCTGCTGGCGCTGATCACTCTTTTCTCGTCTTACAGCCATGTCCACATCCCCTTCATCGGCGCCGTCGCCCTCAATCAGCAAAGGCTGTTTCGATAAATCTGCCTACTACTCCTCGTTGCCCTGGTTCCGCCGCTGCTTGGCGTAGCCGCAGGCTTCTGCGAAGCAGTTGCTCAATTGGCGACCCGTTGTCGACTACGAGCTGAGAGAGATCGAGTTCGATCGCAGAGAGATCGCGCACGAGCAGCGGATGAGGCAGCTCGAGAACGAGGACGCGCAGCTGAGGAAAGACGACGAGCAGAGGAAGATCGCACACGAGCAGAGGAAGATCGAGCACGAGCAGCGAATGAAGCAGCTGAAGAGCGAGAACGAGCGGCTCGCCGAGCTCAACGCCAAGCTCAGTGCAATCTTGTTCAGCTCCGACACCAGCTCGACCCCTCCGAACGCAACGCCAGGCGAATCCGAGATGTGATCTCGCTGCTGGAGGAGTACGGGGGAATGGCTTGAAGTCCCCATGCCTGCCGCGGCGCTCAGGTCAACTCCTCTATTGGTGCCGCACGAAAGTCGCGATAGACTGAATGCTGCCGCCCTCGCTCGCCATGGCTTCCGCGCTCCATCCGCCCGCCATCAAGCTCGTCGGCAGCAATGGCCAGATCTCGCTGGGCAAGCAGTACGCCGGCCGCCATGTTCTTGTGGAAGAGCCTGAGCCGGGTGTCTGGATCGTTCGCACCGCCACAGTGATTCCAGACAATGAGCGCTGGTTACACGAACCCGCTGCCGCAGCAGCCCTGCAGGCTGCGATGGTCTGGTCCGCCAGTCACCCACCAGCGGATGCCGATCTGGATGAAACCCTGACGCGCCTTGGCTGTGATTAAGCATGAAGGCTGCATCAGTCTGGATCTGAACAACCCGGTGTTTCAGGAGCAGTTGCTCACGCTGCAGAAGGCTGAGCGCCATGCGGCACTCGACACCCTCAACAAGATCCGCCAGCTCACCTGGAACCAGCTCTATCGCGACCCAGGGATCAAGTGGGAGAAGATCACAAGCATTAAGCCACCGGCTGGAATCGATGCCGTCTACTCTTTGCGGATTAGCAGTTCACGCAGGGCAACAGCTCATCGTGAGGGTCAGTACATGCGGCTACTCACCATTGCCCCGGAT
Organism: Cyanobium sp. BA20m-14; assembly: GCF_024346295.1. Taxonomy (NCBI): domain Bacteria; kingdom Bacillati; phylum Cyanobacteriota; class Cyanophyceae; order Synechococcales; family Prochlorococcaceae; genus Cyanobium; species Cyanobium sp. BA20m-14. The sequence continues at coordinate 3,959 of NZ_JAGQCR010000115.1, read as the reverse complement.
CACGACGCGACCTACGGGAGGAAATGATTCATAAGTTTCAGGCTGCAGCAAACTGCACCCCAGTTCGACTCCTAATATCCCCGCCGGTGAAGGAAGCATGGATGCCAGAGCAGGCACCTCAGCCTCTAGCGGGCGACTAGGACGCAGGCGCCTGGCTGGTTCCCAAGGTTATTGCCCGCAAACTGGCCGATTGTGGGGTGTAGGGGGTTTAGGCCTGCGGCCTGGTGAAAGCGGCTCAGGTGTTGTTCCGGCTGCAGGTGGCCCAGGTTTTGGTTCCGGCAGGATGCGCTGGTGGCTGCGAAAGCGCCCTCCCCTCCTTGTTGACCAGTACAGGCGTATCATGGACTGAGCGGCGATTGCTCGGTGTGGGTAGGGTTTTTCTGTTCGACATCCAGGGTTGGATCACCCTGATCCTGGGCGGCCTGCTGGCGCTGATTACTCTTTTCTCGTCTTACAGCCATGTCCACATCCTCAGCGAGATCGCAGCCCTAGGGCTGCTTTCAGGAGGCTGGTCTGGCCCCTGCTGAGCGGTTGCCGGTGGCTCGTGAACTGGGTGAGACCAGCTTGATGTTCCTTGTGCATTCCACCATCACACCTGAGCCGATGGCCGGCTACGCCTCGCACATCTGCCTCGGTTCCCGCCTCGCCGGCGCGGGTGTTGAACCCTCAGCGGCATTAATGTGGCATGAAGGAGGTTTCGGTATGACACCAGCAACGATTGACCTCAATGGTCTCGACAGCGACATTCGCGCCAATGTGCTGCGACAGCTAACTGCTTCTGGACTGTCCGAACAGCTTTTCGTGAACCAGGTTTATCTCGCTTTGGCAGGGGGCCAATTCAGCCTTCTCGATCTTCTGGGCCCAAATGCTGGCACTCTTGAAGCCATGCAAGAGCTGGCCGAGGGGCGAGGAGTGACCGCAGAGAACATTGAACAGTTGTTCGCCGACCTGCATGCGGACGATTGAACGCTCAACACAGTTCAAAAAAGACTATAAAAAGTATTTCAAAAGTGTCTACGGCTCGGAGCTGGATGCCCGCCTCAAAGAGGTGATCGGGCATCTTCTGGCCGAACAGCCTCTCCCAATCTGGTTTCGCGACCATCAGCTCAGAGCCAACTTGGAAGGGATATCGCGACTGTCACGTCTTCCCGGATTTGGTGCTTATTTATCAGCTCCAGGGAGGTGAGGTGCTTCGGCTTGTTCGTCTGGGATCGCACAGCGAGCTGTCGCTTTGAGTCCTGGCCAAGAGGTATTGGCGATGAGCCTCCCATGCGTTCTCATCTTCCGGCTCACCGCACTTCTTCACCGGCCCTTTCTCTCATCGCTCCCTTGCCCCAGTTCGATGCCGAGCCTCAGCCACGGCGAATCTGTTGGCAGTTTCGACGATGTGGCCGCCTGGAGCTTCTGCCAAGACAAAACCCTCAGCACCGCTGGTGAAGGCGGCATGGTGACCACCTCCCGCGCAGATCTGTGGGATGCCATGTGGGCCTTTAAGGAACACGGCAAAACCCAGGGGGCCGTGTTCGGCCGCGAGCATCCACCTGGCTTTCGCTGGCTCCATGAGCGCTACCGCTTCGCGGGCCTGCGGCTACAGCTCCAACTTCCGCCTCACCGAACTCCAGAGCGCCATCGGCCGCATCCAGCTTCAACCCCTGCCCGACAAGTTCTATGTCTTCGTGGAGCCTGATGCCCTTGCCCAAGGCTGGAGCCGCGATCGCATCTTTTTTGAGATCACAGGAGCTGGTTATCCCGCCCTTTCCGGCAGTTGCAGCGAGATCTATCTGGAAAAGTGTTTCCAGGATGCAGGTCTTGCTCCCGCCGAGCGCCTACCTGTAGCCCGCTTGCTTGGTCAAACCAGCTTGATGTTTTTGGTGCATCCCAACATCACCCCTGAGCAGATGGCCAGCTACGCGGATGTGGTGCGAGCTGTGGTGAAGCGAGCTTGCCGCTAGTGCTATTAGGCCAGAAGCGCCCCCAGGTGCTTGTTGCCCTTTTGCTTGGAACTTCGGCTGCAGGGCTCTGGCTGGCCTGGCCCTGGAAGCGATCTGGTGGCTGCGAGGGCGCCCCCCCGCTGAGAAGTACAGGTGTATTATGAGCTGAGCGGCGAGATCTCGGCGTGGGTAGGGTTTTTTTGTTCGACATCCAGGGTTGGATCACCCTGGCCCTAGGCGGCCTGCTGGCGCTGATCACTCTTTTCTCGTCTTACAGCCATGTCCACATCCCCTTCATCGGCGCCGTCGCCCTCAATCAGCAGATCGGAGTTCTACTCCTCATTGTCCTGGTTCCGCCGCTGCTTGGCGTAGCCGCAGGCTTCTGCGAAGCAGTTGCTGAACTGGCGACCCGTTGTCGACTACGAGCTGAGAGAGATCGAGTTCAACTCCAAAATCGATGCTCTCTTGTTCAGCTCCGACACCAGCTCGACCCCTCCGAACGCAACGCCAGGCGAGTCCGAGATGTGATCTCGCTGTTGGAGGAGTACGGGGGAATGGCTTGAGCCCCCTGGCCCTACCGGGGTAATCCCAGGCGCCTGGCGCGGCCCCTTGACCGATTGGTGCTACTCAGTCACACTTGAGACGGCGTGTAGGTGGTGCTCAAGTGGTCATCAAGAGTTCAGTGTCTCTCCGCGAAGATCAGCATGCCTTTGCCAAAGCGTTGGTGAGCGCTGGTCGCTTCCCATCCGTGAGTGCTGTGCTGCAGCAAGGCCTTGACCTGCTGAAGCAGCAGGAGGCTGATGCCCAAGCCGATCGAGCCGCCTTGCAGGTCTTGCTGAAGCAGCGCGCCAATGGGTCCTTCATCTCTGCCGATCAACTGCGGGCCAGGTTGGCGGCCCAGCCCCGATGAGCGAGGCTCCGTGGACGGTGGTCTTCGCCGCAGAAGCAATTAACGATTTGGTGCTGATCACCGAGTACCTCACACAGGCCTATTGCGGCTTTGGAGAACCACTGGCGGAGGCAAATCGGCATGCACAGGTGCGCATCGAGGCGATCATCACTGCCGCCGAACGGTTGGCCCCAGCTCCCTTTTGTGGAGAATCACACGACGATCTCCTGCCTGGCCTTCGTCACCTGGCTCTCGATCGTGCTGTGTATTGGTTTCGCCCACGCGCTGAGCAGCGGGTAATCCAGGTGCTGGCCGTGTTCTTTGGTGGCCAAGACCACCAGCGCCACATGTTGGTGCGCCTGTTGCAAAACAGCTCCCAGGTTTGATGGCGATCCATGGTTCTCGCCTCCGGCAAGGTGAGCATTTGTCGTTGCGCTCTTTGCCCTGAAAACGCTCTTGGCTGGTAGAGCTGTTGTTCCTCGGCTGCTCAGTGCCGCCCCAAGCAATCCCTATGCCCCAAACCCACCTAACTCCGAGATCCCCCCCATGGCCATGGCCGAGTTGCTGATGGCTATGCCCAAGCAGTGAACCCAATCCGGCGGACAGCCTCCCTCCCCGTTCCCCCCCCAAGAGCACTAGATCCTGAATGCCTGGCCTGATGCGAAGACCCGCCCTGCGTCGCGCCCTGATGGAGCTCCCTCCCCTGGGCCGCCGCCTGCTGCTGGGCATGATCGATGTGCTGCTGATCCCCCTGGCGATCTGGCTGAGCTTCTGGCTGCGCACGGCCCACCCCTTTAGCGAACCTCTCGGAGCCAGCCTCTGGCTGTTCCCAGCTGTGTTAACAGTCGGCCTCAGCGTCTACGCGTTCACCGGCCAATACCGTGGCCTCACCCGCTATGTGAGCAGCACCGCGCTCTACGCGGTAGCTACTCGCAATGCCGCCGTGGTGGTGCTGGTGTATCTACTCGGCACCCTGCTGCCGGTTCTGATGCCTCCCCGCAGTAGCTGGCCCCTGCTCTGGCTGCTACTCACTGGCCTTACTGGCGGCACGCGCTTTGTGCTGCGCGACTTGCTACTCCGGGCCAACCACACCCCAAGCAACAATAGACCTCAGGTGGCGATCTATGGCGCCGGCGCCG
>NZ_JAGQCR010000114.1:0-9932 GCF_024346295.1 Cyanobium sp. BA20m-14 | reverse complement strand
ACGCCCTGGCCAAGGGGGTTGGCGTTCCTTTGCTGTTTAAGGGCACCGATTTCAGTCATACCGATCTGGAGTCGGCCTGGAACCCCGCTGCCAGCTGAGCGCGTCGCCTGACGCGCTCCAGCGCAGGGTCTCCACCAGGGGGGTACCCACCAGCATTTGGGGCAGGCTGCAGTCTTCCCCCAGCACCCGCCGGGGCGTGATCGTGGCTGCGGCGATCGCCTGCTCGGGTCGCACGCCCCAGCTGGCCAGGCGCCGCACCCCTTCAAGTAGGGGCAGGGTTACGCCGGCCAGGGTGCCGTCGGCGAGCCGGCAGCTGCCGTCGGCCACGATCAGCAGGCGCTCATCCCAGCGGTGCTGGCCTTCGCCGAGGCCGTAGGGGGCCAGGGCATCGCTCACCAGCACCAGCTGCTCTGGAGCCAGCCGCTGCAGCAGCACCGCCATGGTGGGCTCCACGTGCACCCCATCGGCGATCAGGCCGATCGCGATGTCCCCCCGCAGGGCGGCAGCCGCCACCGGCCCTGGCGCGCGCCGGTGCATGTCAGGCATGGCGTTAAAGGCGTGGGTGAGCATGCTCACGCCGGCAGCGAAGGCGTCGTGGCTCTGGACTTCCGTGGCCGCGCTGTGGCCCAGGCTCACCACGATGCCCCGCTGCCGCAGGGCGGCGATCACCTCTGCGGATCCGTCGAGCTCCGGGGCGAGGGTCACCAGGTCGATGTCGTCTTCGAAGCCTTCGATCCGCTCGGCCAGGGCAGCCAGGCTCGGTGCGGTCAGGTGCTGGGCAGGGTGGGCGCCGCGCCGCGTTGGCTCCAGGAAGGGGCCCTCCAGGTGGGCGCCCAGCAGCTGGCAGCGGCCGGGCTGGTGCCCTGCCCGCGCTTGCTCCAGCACCGCCAGGGCCTGCCGCAGCGGCGCCACGCCGCAGGTCACCAGGGTGGGGCAGATGGCTTCGACGCCGTCGCGCCAGAGCAGCTCCAGCAGCGTCTCCAGTTGCGGAAGATCGGCCGGCGTGAGCTCCGGAAAGGCCAGACCCAGGCCGCCGTTGATCTGCAGATCCACCCCGGCCGGGCTGAGCCAGTCTCCGCCCCAGTCGTCGCCGGCGGCGCTGCTGCCGGCCGCCAGGGGCTCCACCACGCTGATTAGGTCGTCGGCGTCGAGGCCGATGCGCCAGCGCTGCTGGCCGCCGTGGCTGCAGCGTTTGGCCTGGGGCAGGCGCACATTGCTGAGCCAGCGCATGGGCAGGAGTGGCGCCGGAGCAGCCAGAAGAGAGAATGCCATTCTCTGCCTGCGGCGGCGTGGTTGCGCTCTCCTCCTTTGACACTCCGTTGTCTGCAGCCGCCCCGCGGGTGGCCGTGGTGATGGGCAGCGACTCCGACCTGGCCACCATGCAGCCGGCGGTGCAGGTGCTGGAGCAGTTTGGAGTGGCGGTAGAGGTGCGGGTGCTCTCGGCCCATCGCACTCCCCTGGAGATGGTGGAATTTGCCCAGACGGCCCGCGAGCGGGGCTTCAAGGTGATCATCGCCGGTGCCGGTGGGGCGGCCCACTTGCCGGGGATGCTGGCCTCCCTCACCACCCTGCCGGTGATCGGCGTGCCGGTGCAGAGCAGGGCGTTGTCGGGGGTGGATTCACTCCACTCGATCGTGCAGATGCCGGCCGGCATCCCGGTGGCCACCGTTGCGATCGGCAACGGACTCAACGCCGGCCTGCTGGCGGCCCAGATACTCGCCACCGCCGATCCGCGCCTGGCCCAGGCCATCTCGGATTATCGCGACGGGCTCCATGGCCAGGTGCGCGCTAAGGATGCCCGCCTGCAGCAGCTCGGCAGCCGGGCCTATCTGGAGCAGATGGGCTGATGCTTGAGCGGCTCGTTCTGCCCCCCTGGCTCAAGGCCGGCCTCGCCCTACCCCTGCTGGTGCTCAACCTCTGGGTGCTGCGCCAGCTGCTGCTGCCCCTGGCACCCTTCCCGGCCCTGTTTGTGGCGGCGGCATTGATCGCCTTTCTGTTCGATCTGCCCAGTCGCTGGTTGATGGGCCGCGGCCTGCCGCGGCTGCTGGCCTATGGCCTGGTGGTGGGGGCCAGCCTGGGCCTGATGGCCCTGGCGGCGGTTTGGCTGGTGCCGCGGCTGATTGAGCAGCTGGGCGAGCTGATCACGGCCCTGCCCACCTGGTTGGCCCAGGGGGAAACCCTGCTGCAGCAGCTCCAGGCCTGGGCGGCATCGCGGGGTCTGCCCAGCGATTTCGGCGACCTCAGCAGCGAACTGCTCACCCGCACCAGCCTGCTGGCCCGCCAGTTGAGCCAGCAGCTGCTGGGCCTGCTGGGCGCCACCTTGGGGCTCACGGTCAACACCGTGATTGTGCTTGTGCTGGCGGTGTTTCTGCTGCTGGGCGGTGAGGGCATCAGTGCCGGCCTGGCCCAATGGCTGCCGCCGCGGGTGCGTCAGTTGGTGATGACTACCTTGAACCGCACCTTCCGCGGCTACTTCGCCGGCCAGGTGCTGCTGGCCCTGATCCTCAGCGCGGCCCAGATCCTGGTCTTCACCCTGCTGGGTATTCCCTACGGCGCGCTCTTTGCGGTGGCGATCGGCTTCACCACCCTGATCCCCTATGCCAGCGCCGTCACGATCGTGGCGGTGAGCCTGTTGCTGGCCCTTGACGATCCCCGCACTGCCCTGGAGGTGCTGGCGGCCGCCATCGCTGTCGGACAGGTGGTGGACCAGGTGATCCAGCCTCGCCTGATGGGCCGGATCGTGGGCCTGGAGCCCGCCTGGCTGCTGATCAGCCTGCCGGTGGGGGCCAGGCTGGGCAGCCTGCTGGGTTTGGGGGATCTGCTGGGCCTGCTGCTGGCGGTGCCGGTGGCCAGTTGCGCCAAAACCTTTCTGGATGCCTGGGGTGAGCAGTTGCGGGCCGGGGAGGCGCTCAGGCCGCCGGGCTGATTAACCCCTGGGCTTCCAGGTAGCCGATCACCTGGGCCACCGAATCCCCCAGGCTTTGGGAACCGGTGTCCAGCCGCAGCTCCGGAGCCTCGGGGGCCTCGTAGGGACTGGAGATGCCCGTGAACTCCTTGATCTCGCCGGCCCGAGCCTTGGCGTAAAGGCCCTTGGTGTCTCGCTCCTCGCAGGTGCTTAAGTCGGCTGCGCAGTGGATCTCGATGAAGTCACCGGCATCCACCAGGGCGCGGGCCTTGTCGCGGTCTGCCTTGAAGGGCGACACGAAGGCCGTGAGCACCACCACCCCCGCATCCAGAAAAAGCTTGCTCACCTCGCCGATGCGACGGATGTTTTCCTCCCTGGCGGCGTCGGAGAAGCCCAGGTCTTTGCAGAGGCCGTGGCGGATGTTGTCTCCGTCGAGCACGTAACTGGTCAGGCCTCGCTCAAACAGGGCCGAGTTCACGGCGTTGGCCAGGGTGCTCTTGCCCGAGCCGCTCAGGCCCGTGAACCAGAGGATGGCGCTGCGATGGCCCCGCTGATCGGCCCGGGCGGCCCGATCCACCGAGGTGTGGTGCCAGGCGATGTTGGTCGAGGCCCCCTGGTTGGTGAGCTCGCCGTAGGTGGGAGTGGTGGGAGCGGCGGACATCGACGCAGGGCTTGGGGCGGATGGGGACATTCTCCCCTGTGCCCCGCGCCATGCCCTTGGAAGGTGCTTTGTTGTCTGATGCCCGGGCACTTGATTCCGATTCTAGAATTGAGTTCAATAAATGGATTCTGCAATGGCTGTCAGCATTAAGAGCCCTCGAGTAGACGCCCTGCTCGAGCAGCTGCGCCAGCTCACGGGCAGGGGCGTCACGGAGATTGTGGGGGATGCCCTGGAGCTGGAGCTGCAGCGGCAGCGGTTGCTGAGCCGGCGCAGGCGCCTCAGTGCCGAGTTACCCGTCCTGCAGGAACAGGCCATCAAGACGGCCAAACCTTTCCATGCCGATTCGCTATTCGACGAGCAGGGGTTGCCGTCGTGATTCTGGATACTTCGCTGCTGCTGGCAATTCTTCAGCGAGAACCTGGGTGGGAGCAGCACCAGCAGACGCTCGAGCGGGCTGAAGTCCTACGCATGTCCGCAGGCACCCTGCAGGAGCTGCTGCTAGATGCGCACTGCCGTGGTGTGCTCGAACCGATGCAGACGTTGCTGGATCTAATTGATCCTGATGTGGTGCCGGTTGATGGGGACCTGGCAGAGCGCGCTCTCGGCATCTTCAAGCGTTTTGGCAAGGGCCAGGGCCATCCGGCCCAGCTCAACTTCGGGGATTGTTTTGCGGCGGCACTGGCTGAGCGTGACCAATTGCCCCTTGGCTATATCGGCCACGATTTCACCAAGGCGGGCTTCTGAGCTTGATCCTCGACAAGCCGCTCGGTTGAGCCTCTTGGCGCTTGCCTTTTAGCCCCCCGCCTGCTTTGGCCGGTAGCCGGCCTTCTCGAGGGCTGAGATAGCTGGGGCCACCTGGTCTCCCTGCAGCTCGATCACGCCGTCTTTGACGGTGCCGCCGGTGCCGGCGGCGGCCTTGAGCTGTTTGAGCAAGGTCTTGAGCTCGTCCTCCGGTGCCCCCAGTCCGGTGATCGCCGTCACCAGTTTTCCGCCTTTGCCGGCCTTGGTGCGCTGCACCCGCACCCGCTGCTGGCCCTTTGGGCTGGGTGCGCCCGCCGGGCCGGCCTCTCCCGTGGTGGGCCTGGCCGTGCTTGCGGCGTTGCTGCTGAATTCCTGCCAGCCGCCCTTCCTTGCCATGACGAAACCTGCGCCTATCTATGCCCCGGAGTCTGATCGGGCCGCCTTCCGGATTGCCTGATCGGTGCCCATGCCCTTCTGGAATCCACGGGACTGCTCACCAGGGATGGGAGCCGCTTTAGCCAGGCTTTTCCTGGGTTGAGATTAATCCTGGCCTGAGGGCCGACTCCCCAGGTGACCACAACCGATAGAACGAGCTGATAGGCCCCTGCCAAAGCTGGATTGCTCCGCTGTTCAGTAGACGGCTGCGTGCTGCCGGCAGACCTCCTCAGGCACTTTCTCCTCGGCCAGTTTCTGCTCAAATCGCTTGACGTCCACGTAAGAGCGCCGCATGGTCGGCGGCATCCAGGAGCTGGCGATCTCATCCGCTTCGAGTGCGCTCAGAGCCTCCGTCAGAGAGGCGGGGAGGGTCACGATGCCCAGCTCACGGCGTTGGGCTTCGCTGAGTTCCGCCGGATCCACATCACAGGAGGGAGGCAGAGGCAGCTGACGGCGTACACCCGAGAGTCCGGCCTGGATCAGGGCGCCGATGATCATGTAGGCGCTCGCGGTGGCATCGGCCGGCCGGTATTCCAGGTTGAAGCCACTGGCCTGGCGCTTGGGATCCCGGGCTGGTGAGGGGCAGATGCGGATGGCGGCCTCGCGGTTTTGGATGCCGAAGCTGGCAAAGCCGCAGCTCCAGTGGTGCGGGCCCAGCCGCAGGTAGGAGATCGGGCTCGGCGCGGTGTAGGCCACCAACGCCGGCATGTGATCCATCACGCCAGCAATGAAGCTCTGCACAAAGGGGCTCGCCTGTGAGGGCGTGCTCGCATCGAAGCTCACGTTGCGGCTTTCGCCATCGGCAAAGCTGAAGTGCAGGTGCGCCCCATTGCCGACCCCATCGAGGCTGGGTTTGGGCGAAAACGTGGCGCGCAGCCCATGCCAGCGGGCTACCTCACGGATCACCTCGCGGGTCAGGATTGCCCGGTCGGCTGCCGCCAGGCCGATGGCCGGTGCTGTGGTCACCTCGTATTGGAGATAGCCGTACTCCGGTTCCACGGTCTCTGGCTCCAGGCCGGCCTGGCTGAGGGCATCCGCGAGGTCTGCTGTGAAACGGGGTGCCACCCGCAAGGCCTCCACCGTGAAGGGTGCGCCTGGGGTGATGTCGCCGCCGCTGAGGGTGAACTCATGCTCGAAAGCCCCGACGAATCGCAGCCCGAAATCGGACTCCAGGGCGGCGAGCGCTTTGCGCGCAAAGCCTCTAGTGCAGCAGTCCCAGGAGCTTCCATCGGAATTGAGCGAGTCGCAGAGCGTGAGGTCGAACGGGGCAGCACCGTCGTAGGCCGGCAGGTGCACATGGGTCGAGGGGTCGGGCACCTGCCGAACCTCGGCGATCGGCCCCCAGGGGTTGATGGCGATCTCGCTGAAGGGGGTGAGGGCCTGGCCTGCAACGGCCCAGCCCAGGCCGTGCTCCCGCCGCGCGGCCATCTGGTCTGGCGGCACGGCTCGGCAGCGGGTGAGACCGACGTAGTCGATCCAGCCGAGCATTGCTATTCCTTTGGCCATGCCCAGACCGATGGTTGCAGGCTTCTTTCTAGCTATGCCTAGGGCCGTCGCTCCTCCCAGCCCGTTCCGGCGGCGGCCTTGAGCTGCTTCAGCAAGGCCTTGAGCTCGGCTTCCGGCGCCTCCAGTCTGGTGATGGCCGTCACCAGCTTCCCCCCTTGCCCGCCTTGGTGCGCTCCCTTGGCCATGGCCCACGCTCCAGCTCTTAAACCAGGGGTCTCGCCACATCTGGGAAGGCCGCGAGAACGGCGCGGTCGTCCGTGACTAGCGGTACCCCCAGCTGCAGCGCAGCGGCCACAAACTCGCAGTCGTAGGCACTGCAGCGGCTGCTGTTAGCCAGCTGCAAGACCTGATCGGAAGCCACGGGTTCGTCCTGCCCAGCGAGGAGCACCTCTGCGTGTTGCATCAGTGCCACGGCCTCAGAGAGCTGTAGCAGGTCACGCCGCAGGTAGGTGGTGAGCACATTGCGCCACTCACTGCGCCAGAGCGGCGGCGCTGCCCAGCGGGGTTGATCGAGCAACAGAGCGTCTGCCAAGGATGTTTTGGGTCCCGGCAGCAGCAGATAGGCCAGCACGTTGGTGTCGACAACAATCAAGGCCGACCCTCGCGCTTGAAGGCATCGATCTCGGCCGGATCAAAGCTGTGCTGAGCCAGGCTGTCGCGCAGCGCCCGGATCTCTCCCAGCTGCTGTTTTACGGCTAAGGGATCATGTCCCAGACCGGCCTCCAGGCAAACGATCGCTTCATTGTTGAGGCTGCGCCGGTGCCGCTTGGCCGCCGCGGCGAGCCGGGCATGGAGTGCGTCGGGCAGGTTCTTGAGCGTGATGGTTTTGGCCATGGCCGCAAGTGATCGCACCGCAGTCCAACCATTATGGAACCGTTCTGGTGTTCGCTGGTTTGGGGGCTTGGCGCCAATGCTTGTGTGGTGAAAGTGCTGCGAGATTTCGCTCCAATCCCTTGACCTTTACTTTTACCTAAGTGCACCGCTCTGTAGGGGTTGGCGGGGACGGTGCGATGCCAAAGCTCACGCCCTCGGGCCTCGCTGACCAACGCCGGATCTACATCGCAGTCGGGAGGCAGACGCAACTGACGGCATACGCCCGAGAGCCCGGCCCGCCTGACCAGTCGGGGCCAGGATGATCGTGATTGCCCTAAAGATGGCGCTCAGCTTTCCCTAGCCAGCAGCAGGCGCCAGCCCTCGATCAGCATCACGATCACCCAGGCCCCCATGCAAACGCTCACGGCTGCGGCGGCGATGTCCTTGGTGGCCCCGATCTGGGGAGCGCGTTCCGGCTGCACGTAGTCGCACAGCTCTTCGATGGCCGTGTTGAGCAGTTCGGCTGCCAGCACCAGCGCCGTGGTCACCAGCACCAGACCGAAATCCAGCCAGGCCCGCTGGGCAAAGGCGATCGCCAGGAGCCCCGCTGCCAGCACCACCTTGTAGGCCACGGCCTTGTCGCGCATGGCCAGGCTCAGGCCGTGCCAGATCACACGCATTTTGCGCAGCGGGTCGTAGGGCCTGGGGGTGGTGGTTGGCATCAGCCCATCATCCACCCGCCAGCTTGGGCAGGCCCGTGATCTCTCTCACCTCTTTGCGCCCTTGGCCATGGCCCCTTCTTACGCTGCAGTGATCTCGCTCCGCCGCCGGTGACCAGCACCGTTCCCCCCTTGCACGCCGCCGGCAGCCCCAATCCGGCCTATCTGGCCCTGGATGCACGCCCCAACAGCCTGGGCCGCTACGGCCAATTCGGCGGCCAGTACGTGCCCGAAACCCTGATTCCCGCCCTGGCGGAACTGGAGCAGGCGGCGGCTGAGGCCTGGGCCGATCCGTCCTTCACCGACCGGCTCAACCACCTGCTGCGCACCTATGTGGGGCGGCCGAATCCCCTCTATGAGGCCGAGCGGCTCAGCGAGCACTACCGCCGGCCCGAGGGCGGCCCGCGCATCTGGCTGAAGCGCGAAGACCTCAACCACACCGGCGCCCACAAGATCAACAACGCCCTGGGGCAGGCGCTGCTGGCCCTACGCATGGGCAAAAAGCGGATCATTGCCGAAACCGGTGCCGGTCAGCACGGCGTGGCCACCGCCACCGTGTGCGCCCGCTTCGGGCTGGAGTGCGTCGTTTACATGGGCGCCGAGGACATGCGCCGCCAGGCCCTGAACGTATTCCGCATGCGCCTTCTGGGGGCAACGGTGTGCCCAGTCACCGCCGGCACCGCCACCCTCAAGGACGCCACCAGCGAGGCGATCCGCGACTGGGTGACCAACGTGGAGAGCACCCACTACATCCTTGGTTCGGTGGCGGGTCCCCATCCCTACCCGATGTTGGTGCGCGATTTTCACGCCGTGATCGGCGAGGAAACAAAGCGCCAGTGCCACGAGGCCTTCGGCCGCAATCCGGACGTGCTGGTGGCCTGTGTGGGCGGCGGCTCCAATGCCATGGGCCTGTTCCATCCCTTCGTGCAGGACACCTCCGTGCGGCGGATCGGTGTGGAAGCCGCCGGTGATGGGGTGGCCAGCGGCCGCCATGCCGCCACGATCACCGAGGGCCGAGTTGGGGTGCTGCACGGCGCCATGAGCCTGCTGCTGCAGGACGACGAGGGCCAGGTGCGGGAGGCCCATTCGATCAGCGCCGGCCTCGATTACCCCGGCGTGGGCCCCGAGCACAGCTACCTCAAAACCATCGGCCGGGCCGAATACGGCGCTGTGACTGACACCGAGGCCCTGGATGCCCTGCAACTGCTGTGTCGCCTGGAGGGCATCATTCCGGCCCTGGAAACGGCCCATGCCTTCGCCTGGCTGGAGAAGCTCTGCCCCACCCTGGCGGCCGGCACCGAGGTGGTGCTCAACCTCTCGGGTCGCGGCGACAAGGACGTCAACACCGTGGCCGAGAAGCTGGGCGACCAGATGGGGGGGTGAGCCCCGGACGGGGCAATCATGGCCGCAGTGCAGCGGCCTGCCCGTGCCTAATCCCTTGTCCCCGCAGCTTGCCGCCCTCGCCGATCAGGGCATTCGCTGGGTGGCGATCACCTGGGTGAACCATGCCGGCGCGCCGCTGGTGAAGGTGGTGCCCCTGGCGGCTTTTGATGCGGCGGCTGCCGTGGGGGTCGGCTTTTCGCCAGTCTCGGATGCTTTCCGCGCCGATGGCGCCATCGATCCGGCCCATCGCCTTGCCAAGCCGGACGGCGACCTGCGTCTGCGGGCCGCTGCCGCTGCCCTGGCGCTGCTTGAGCCCGGCAGCGGTTGGGCCTGGGCGCCGGGGGAACGCTTCGAGCGCTCCGGCGAGCCCTATTTGGGCGATCAGCGCCACCGCTGCCGTCTGCAGCAGGAGCAGCTTCACCAGGCCGGCGTGGAGCTACGGGCCGGCTTCGAACTGGAGTGGCTGGTGGCCAGCCATCGCCTCGCTGCCGACCCCCAAGCGGCCATGCCCGGCGGGCCCTACGGCGCCGATCGGCTTATGGAGGGGCTGGATTACGCCACCGCCCTGCTCGATGCCCTGGAGACTGCCGGCATTCCCTGGCTGCAGTTCCACCCTGAATATGGGGCCGGGCAATTTGAGCTGTCGCTCGCTCCGGGTACGCCCCTGGAGGCGGCTGACCGGCTGGTGCACGCCCGGCTGGTGATTCAGCGGGTGACGCGCCGCTTCGGTTGGCACTCCGGCTGGCGCTGCAGTTTCAGTCCAAAACCC
>NZ_JAGQCR010000113.1:0-9972 GCF_024346295.1 Cyanobium sp. BA20m-14 | reverse complement strand
GGCCGAGGATGATCAATAGACCACCCACCAGGATCACACCGGTGCGAAGCAAGAAGCCGGACGTGGTGCCGACGAGCCCCACAAATGCGTTGGCCAGGGACTGCTTTTGAAGCTCTTCTAAACCTTCATTGAAGCTGGCAGACCATTGCACGAAGGCTTCATTTTCTAGGCCACTGGCTTTAATGCTCTCAATCCCTTGCACTACCGACATGCCCACGCCCATGGCCTTGCCCTGCACCATTGCCATCCGGAAGTTTTCACTTTTGCGACATTCCCTCATCCATAGGCTGAAGGCCGCATTGACGCCGGAGAGCAGCAAGGTGAACAGGGTGAGAACCGGGGAAATGAACAGGCCCACCACCAGTGCTAACAGGCCTGAGCCCAGGGAGAGCATGAAATCCACCACCCCATTCACACTCAGTTGAACCAAGGAGAAGGGCAAGGAGAGACGTTGAGATAGTTCTCCTCCCATGCGCTGAAGGAAATAGCGATAGGGCAGGCTAAACAGAGAGATGTAGAGCAGGCTGGCTACACGCCTGGTCAGAAGATTGCCCAGGGTTCGCAGCAGCAGTTTCTGCAGGTTGAGGATGGCAATCAACACCACCGCAGCAATCACCGTGATCCAAACCACCGGAATAGCGATGTTTTGGCGGCCTTCCTGTAGAAAGGAATCGATGAACTGGGCGGTGGCGCCTGCGATGAAGAGCTCCGGAATCGCCGCCACACCGGCCACTACTAGCAGCCAGGGCAAAACGGATGCATAAGGCCGGATCAGCTGCGGCACCCTGTGATAGAGGCTGGGGTCTCGCCCGCCGCGCACAAAGCCCACGCCTGGCTTCAATTCGAGAACAACGCCCGTGAAGCTGGTCTGAAATTCCTCCCAATCCACGCTGCGTCGACCACTAGCCGGGTCGCTGAGGTAGGCCTTGTTGTGCTCAAATCCTTCCAAGACAAGGAAGTGATTGAAGTTCCAGAACAACACCGCTGGCACAGTCGCTCGTTGCCTGAGTTGCTCGGCTGAGCAGCGATAGGCGCTCACCTCCATGCCGTAGCTCTGGGCAGCACGTTTGAGCTGGATTGCAGTAACGCCGTCACGGCTGATACCGCAGCGCTCGCGCAGTTCAGCTAGTGGCACCACGCGACCGAAGCAGCCAAACACAATCTTGAGGCTGGCAGCCCCGCACTCCACCGCTTCGTATTGGAGCACCGTGGGTGCCTTGATTCGCCTGTTCATCGTTTAGCGGTTCTCCACCACCAAGCCAAGAGCCTGGCGAAGGGCCGGCATTACAAATTCAATCGGGCGCTTGTACTGCACGTTGATCTGCACATCGGCGAGGGTACCCAAGCGAACCGGGAAGGGCGGCCGGCGTTTGCTGCTCCAGCGATAGCAACGCAGCGAAAGCATTTGTTGGCAATAAGCCGGTTCAGCTTGCTGGAGCTTCACCCGAACCAGATAGGCACCACCCACGCTCTGTTGGATGCTGCCGGCTAACGTGCGGCCACCAGCAAAGGCAGCAATGCCCTCTTGGGGGAGTGGAAGTTTACCAACCTCAGTTACTACGCCAAGAATGCCACCATATTGAGCGCGTGAAATGCCCTTTGGGGTCACTAACACCTCCATGCCTTCACTCATTTGTTGACTGGTGGAAGCATTGACAAAAACTGGGATGACTTGCGGCAACGTGGGCTTATCAACACTGTAAGTAAACAACTCATCGCCAATCTTAACTTCCATTCCATTGCGAATCGTGCTTGATACGATAAACATCCCCGTTGGTGGTGCAAACGTAAAAACACTATTCATATAGGCAACCAGGGCTGTTTGAAGTTGATTGGTTGTTTGCAGGCTGCTTAGTTTTGTTTGTTCAGCCTGCTGGCGCTCGTCTCTACCGCTAAATTCAGTGTTGAGACGCTCGCGATCGATCTGGAGTATCTGGTTTTTTAGGCCATTAATGACTGCTTGCTCTTGCAGCAGTTGGGCAGTGGATACAAATCCCTTGTTCCAAAGTGTTTGCAGGCGTTCGAATAAGGCTACTCGTTCTTGTAATTCCTCCTGCTGATTTGCTCGCTGGCGCGACAGGAGGTTGCTGATGTTGCCGTAGTTGCCGGCACGTTGGCTACGTTCGCTAACGATCGATTGATCAATCTGGAGCTTTGGCTGTGTGGTGAGTCTGATTGCATCCAAATCCGCAATTGCCGCAGCATTCTCTACACGGGCGATGACGGTATTGCTCTTGAAATAGAGTTTCTGGTACGCCGCCTGACTCTGCTGCAGGTTGTCAATATTTTCGTTGCCTTCGAGCGATTCCGGCATCACCAGGCTTTGTCCCTCCGTATGGGCCAGAGCCGCCAGTGCCAGTTCGTTGAGTCGCGTGAAACTTGAGAGCTCTTGATCCCAAGCCTCACCCAAATACTGTGTCAGGGCTTGGTTGCGTTGGCGTTGAGCCAAGCTGAGGCGCTCTGGACCAACTCCGCTCACTTGGAATGCAGCCACCCCACCGACGTGGGCGATGGCACTGCTCACCTGCATTTGGGGGGCAATGCTGGCGAGGCCATTCACCTGCACTGGAACACGAGCTAAGCAGGCCCACAGCACCCCCAGGCCTGAGATGGAGACAGCCACAACGGCAGTGAGCCGCACGGGCAACGGGAGAAACCCCACGGGTTTGCTTGTGTCACCACCATTGCGAAGCCTCTCCAGGGCGATCTGCTCGAAAATTTCATGACGAACAGCAGCAGCCTTATCGCCAGGTGTCTTAGGCGAATGCTGCATCAAGGATAAAGTGCACTTTTATTGGAATTTTTTAATGCTAGCATCTAGGTTCGATTTTGCTAGTCAATTGGGAAATCAGGAGTCACAATGACAGCTTTCGGACTGCTTTGAGGCTCACCTTGCCAATACAGACTGTTCTTGGGTGCGTAGCGGTCGTGATTTCCGCCACGTTCCTGCCCAGGGCTGCATTGTCAATGCCCGCCGCAAACGGGTACAGCTTTCGGGGTGTTCAGGCTCCTCAGGTAAAAGCAAGTTCTGTTGCTCGGGAGCTGGAGCTGAAGCTGAGGCAGTTGCAGCAGCAATGGGGCGAGCGGTCCGTACGCATGAACTTACCTTCTGCACTCGAACAAAGCCTGCTTGGCAATCCTGAGCTGGCTCAGAGCTACAGCCAGATCCAACAAAGTCAGTGGAATCTGATCGCGGTGCGCCGTCAGTGGTATCCATCCCTTTCTGTCTCCTCAGGTGGGCCTGCAGGTGGTCTTTGGGGCTATCGCGGTACAAGTAACTCAATAACAACGTCGACGGGAACCATTAATACAAACGTCACAACAAACCAGAATGGGATTGTACCGGTCTTGAGCCTAGGCTGGACTTTTTTTGATCCGAGTCGAGGTCCACAGATCAATGCTGCGAGTGATAACTTACGCAGCCAGGAGCTTCTATTTAACGTCGCTGCGCGTAATTTAGTGCTCCAAACGCAGTTGGCATACTTTAATCTCCAGGAACAGGAGCAGCTGATCGGCTCTTACGAAGAAATCCTTGCAGCTACCAGCACCCAAGCCAAGGAAGCTGAGGTTTTATTTAATGCTGGCAATGCAAGTTCAGCCGATGTGGAGCAAATTCGTACTCAACTGTATCAAACTTTAAGCTTACTTATCGCAACATATCAGGCAGCAATTGATGCTTCCGCCTCGCTTGCCAGAGCGATGGCCCTTCCTCCCGGCAAATTGGTTTTACCTCAGGATCAATTGGATCTTTATGGTCAATGGGATCTGCCACTTGGCGCCACGATTCAGCAAGCTCAGATTTTGCGCGAGGAGATTCAATCCAGTTTGGCGCAGGCCACTAGTGCTAACTGGCGCGCTAGCGCATTGTTAAATCGATATTCTCCTCGTCTTGCACTTTTGGCAAATGGTTCTTATGCATATAACGATATCGATAGACGTAGTGATCAGGATGGCATCTCTATTACTGAAGGCACGCGTTCATCCGGCTGGGATGGAGCCGTTGGTCTGGGATTCAATTGGACTCTCTTCGATGGTGGCATTGCTGCCGCTGAGGCAGAAGCCAGTAGGGCTCAGGAGCGTCTGTTCAGCGATCAGGCTGCCGTGCAGAGGCTTCAGATCAGCCAAGAGGTAGAACAAAGCTACGCCAGTTATCAGGTGAGCCAATTAGCCCTTGTGAGCAGTCGCGAACAGGCTGAATCTGCTCGTAAGGCTGCTGCCGCGGTGCGCGAACGTTTCAATGTTGGCTATTCCGATACCACATCAGTGGTTCAAACGCTAAACCAGGCGATATCTGCTGCCAATGCCTATGCGCGCTCTCAGCGGCAATATAATAGTGCAGTAGCCAACCTGTATAGAGCATCTGCACAGTGGCCAGAAAACACGTTAATCCTCCGCGATCAGCGGGTGAATACGCTCAAACAGAGATAAGCGCTTGCCTCATGAAATCAGGCAGCCTCTAAAAGATTATGAATTCAACCCTTCCTGTCACATGCAAAAAATCCCTTCCGGCATCAAAAGATACAATAAATTAGGCGTCAAAATAGCAAAAACGAGAGATCGATCATCCCAAGTCTATTAATCATCGTGCGGGTGCGAGTGCGAGATTAGTTCTTGGAAGAATTCGCAGTAAGTCGCATGTCGCTTTCTTCAGTCCCTGCCATACTTCTTTGCACTCAAGCTCAATCTTTTTAGTAATCTTGCCACGCATGGACATACAGCCTTAGTCACCATGGTGAGCCAGGTTTCAACCGCCATTTCGCTTGGCCCTATATTTCTATGCCGACTACTGCTTTATGACGACAATCTGGTTGAGGGGTCGCGCTATCCAATGCTGCGCAGCTCAATTAAGGCAAGTCGCCATTCAAGACCTTTCGGCAAACCTAAATTGCCGGCAAAGGCCCATGCATGATTACAAGTAGCTGCGGTGCACTGGGAGTGCAGCGATGGCGAATGCTGAGCGCTGCAGCAATAGCAAGAATTGCCCACTGCGCTTCACGAGCAAATTATTGCAGAGATGTGACCTGTTTTTGGAACAGTTTTTATAGATATCGATGATGGTTAAGCCGCCTTCCAGTGTTGGCGGCATCCTTTAGGGGGGAAGGGCCAGGAAGTTCATGATGCATATTGCAGACGTTGTAAATGATTAAGCGCTTTAAAGATAATCGGACCATGTTCGGATAGATTTTAAGGTATAAAATTATGCCTAAATATGATGCTAAGCGATTCAATATTGTAGCCATGCCAGGATTGTCTTGGGTCGCCAGCAATGCATCAAGTCCCTTATTCTGAGGTCGCCTACACGGATTGCGAAGTTCCCTAGGTCGATTGCATATCAATACAGCTCAGTCGAAGGCGCATAGCGGCGTCCCATGGAGTGGTGTAACTCGGGGGGATCAGCCCCGGCGTAGCCGGGGCTGACGGCTCGCCTCCCTCAGACATCAGCTGTGGCAATGGGTGGGCCGGTCTGTGACCCTGTTCGGAGAACTACCACCAAACCGAACACAGACCATGACCCTTACCCATAGTGGCGCCTCCGAGCTGAGCCAGCTCATGGAGGGCACCACCGCTGGCGCCCTGATCCCTGAGATCGTGCGCCGGGGCTTCCAGGATCTGCTGGAGGCCGAGGTCTCCGCTGCCATTGGAGCCACGCGCCATGAACGCTGCCCCGATGAGCGATCCACCCACCGCAACGGCTACCGCCAGCGACTGCTCACCACCCAGGTGGGGGATCTCAGCCTGGCCATCCCAAAACTGAGGCAGGGCAGCTTCTTTCCAGATTGGCTTGAGCCACGCCGCCGTGTCGATAAGGCCCTCTACGCCGTGGTTA
Source organism: Cyanobium sp. BA20m-14 (assembly GCF_024346295.1). Lineage (NCBI taxonomy): Bacteria > Bacillati > Cyanobacteriota > Cyanophyceae > Synechococcales > Prochlorococcaceae > Cyanobium > Cyanobium sp. BA20m-14. Next base: position 4,145 of record NZ_JAGQCR010000113.1, on the reverse strand, counting down.
TGGAGGCCTACACCGGCGGCATCTCCACCAGGAAGGTTGATGCCCTGGTGGAGGCATTGGGCGGCGCCAGCGGCATCTCCAAATCGGAGGTGAGCCGCATCTGCCAGGGGCTCGATGAGCAGGTCAAGGCCTTCCTGCAGCGGCCGCTTGAGCATGCCCGCTTCCCCTACGTCTACCTCGACGCCACCTACCTACACGGACGTCTGGGGCAGAACATGCAGGTGGTATCGCGGGCGGTGGTCGTGGCCATCGGCATCAATGCCCTCGGCTACCGAGAAGTGCTCGGCATTGCCGTGGGCGACAGCGAGGCCGAGGGCTTCTGGCGCCAGTTCCTGGGCTCGCTCAAAGAGCGCGGCCTGGACGGCACTCGGCTGGTGATCTCCGATGCCCACTTGGGGCTGACGGCGGCGATCAAGCGCATGTTCCAGGGCAGTAGCTGGCAGAGGTGCCGGGTGCACTTTCTCCGCAACCTGCTCAGCCACGTTCCCAAAGCCGGCCAGGACATGGTGGCCGCTGCCATGAAAGCGGTGTTCGTCATCCAGGCCCCCGATCAGGTGCGCTCCCACTGGCAGCGAGTCACCGAGATGCTGCGCAAGCAGTTCCCGACAGCTGTGCCCGTGATGGACGCCGCCCGAGACGACGTGCTGGCCTTCCTCCACTTTCCCCAGGAGCACTGGCGCAAGGTGTGGAGCACCAACCCCCTCGAGCGCCTCAATAAGGAGATCAAAAGACGCACCAACGTGGTCGGCATCTTCCCCAACGACGCTGCGATCGTGCGGTTGGTAGGTAGCCAGCTGCTGGAGCAGCAGGAGGAATGGCAGCTGGAACGCCGGCGCTTCTTCTCCGAAGCCACCATGGCCAAGATCCCGGAGCCAGAAGAAGCACTGGAGCTCACTGATGCTGATCCGTCCGCCCAGCCAGGCGAACCCATCAACTGAAAGGCACCAGCTCCACACTCGATCTACACAAAACACATCGATCGCTGAGTTGCCAATTCAGCGATCAGGGTTCATAATGGATAAACTGAGCTGCGCAATCAGCTTCCAGGCAGTCATCCCCTGCCTGCCACTGTTCACCCTCCGGAGAGGGTCACAGGACCTCCTGAGTTACACCACTCAGAGGGGCGCTACCCCTACTTGCAGAAGAGGGCAATAAGCAGGCCCTCGCCGCCAAGGCCGATGCCACCTGCTGGGTGATCGAGCATCTACGCGGTCAGGCCGCCTACCGCCAGCAGCAGGCCAAGCGGCTCGCCGATCTGGCACGTAGTGATGCCGGCCGGGCTGATGCGTTGGAGGAATCGCTGATCTTTGTCCTCACCCAGCTCCAGCCAGCCGCTGCCCGCTTCTCCTTCCCCGATCACGAGCTCAGCAGCCGCAAGTCCTCAGCTGTCGTGATCGACGAAGAGCAGGCCCTCGATGCCGAGTGGCTCACCTTCTCCACCACAAGCAAACCCGACAAGAACGCCATCAAGGAAGCCCTCAAAGCCGGCCGTCAAATCACCGGCGCTCAGCTGCTCACCCGCCGCTCCTGGCGCATCCACTGACTGGAGGGGGGCAGAGCCCCCCGCGACATGGCCCGCTGCAGTGGCGGGCCCTTTCTTCCTGATCCGATTTCGCTCCTTTCTTCTTCTCGCTCCATCGCTTCCCATCGCCATGACCGTCGCCGCCCCTTCCGCCAATGGGTCCAGCACCAGCAGTCGTCCCGCCGCTCCTCTTCCGGCCCAGCGGCCGCCCTCCGCTCTGGAGGTGATCCGCTCTGCTGACCGGTCCGATATGGAGACGTCAGCAAACCCGCCATCAGCCGCGGCGCCGCAAGTCCTCCAGGCTCAACCCCTTGGCTTCTCCCCCGAGCAGCTCGCCGCCCTGGCCGCTCCGCTTGATCGGGCCAAAGTTCGTCAGCGGGAGCAGGGCCGCAGCCGCGTGAGCTATTTGGAGGGTTGGCAGGTAATCGCGGAAGCCAACCGCATCTTTGGCTTTGACGGCTGGCAGCGCCAAACCATCGCCGTTCGCTGCGTTGCACAGGCCGAACGAACCATCGGCAGAGATCAGAAACCCGGCTGGGGCGTCACCTACACCGCCCGCGTACGTATCACCGTCACAGCGGGGGGCATGACGCCCCTGGTTCGGGAAGGGACCGGCGCCGGCCACGGCATCGACGCCGACCTGGGCCAGGCCCATGAGTCCGCCATCAAGGAGGCCGAGACCGATGCGATGAAACGGGCGCTGATGACCTTTGGCAATCCGTTTGGTCTGGCGCTCTACGACAAGCAGCAGAGGGAGGTCACCAGCTCGGCCACTCCGGCCTCTAACGCCAACCCCAGTAGCAGGCCAGCAGAAGTGGCGCCTAGGCGCGAGTCCCAATCGACTGCTCATGCAGAGATAGATCCCAGCCTTGACCCGCTTGATCCAGGCACGATCGACCAGCTACACAGCACCATTCGCTCCCTACCTCGCCCGTCACTAGAAGGTCTCACCAAGGCATTCCGCAAGCGTTTTCAGGTGCCGCCAGATGCACCCTCAATTGCAGATCGAATCAGCCAGCGCCGCCATCACGAATGGATTGAGGCGTTTCTTGTGTCGCACCGATAGGTGGGCCCTACAGAACTACACCAAGCGGTTGCTTGATGCCGGTGCACTCTCCTGTTCGCGATAGGTCTGCCTACCTTCAGAGCAGATCGCGGAACTGCTGGGGAGTTAAGCCGGCATCACGGGCAATGGCCTCCATGGTGATGGCGTTGATCGGGTCATGACGCGGGATCACCAGCCGCCGTTCGCCATTGCTCAAGATCAAGTGGTCGGACTCCCGCACAATGCGGTAGCCCAACTTCCGGAACACACGAATCGCATCCTTTTGGCTGATGCCCGGCAAGCGAGGCATTCAGATCGCCAGCTCAAGCGTCTCCACCTGCTTGATACCGGCTTCTTCTGCCTCCACCTCAAGCCAAAGACCAATGGCCTCACGGATGCTGGCAAGAGCTTCTTCCCGGGTCTCGCCCTGGGAGTGGCAGCCAGGCAGATCCAGGCAACTCACCGACCAGCCCTCCTCTGTCTCCAGTAAACGGATCCTGTACGACACCGCCGGTTCCTCGTTATTCCTTGAACCTAGCCAGATCCAGCCTCAGCGCTGCAGAAGCCAGCGCAGCAGCGACAGACCAATGATCAGCCCGATGCCGGTGTTCCAGAGCAAGGACGGACGCTCCGCCAACCGCTGCAGCCAGGCCGGCAGCTGATCACGCCACTGCTCCATCGCCAGCACCGCCAGCAGCAGCAGGACCAGGGGGATGCCGATGGCTAGAACAAGCTCGCGCAACATCGGCTCTTATCCGCTGAGCGCACCGTATCGAGGGCGCAATGGGACGGCAGCAAAGCTCGTCAATTGTGCTAGTACATGCGTACGCATTGACCATGATTCATGGGTGCCCCTCTCCCCCGAACCGCAGCACTGAATGCCCGGCTTGAAACCCCGATCGAGGAGTGGCCATACCTCGATGAGGCAGTGCTGCTCAAGACCCGGAGCCGGAAGGTCTGCATGACCTGCCATTGGTTTCGGCATCACGCCGGGGTGAATTGCATCCCGGTGCTCACCTGTCAGCTCAATCAGGGGTTGATCGCCCACGGCGAGCACCTCACCAGCCGCTGCCAGAGCTGGACCGACGACATGGTGCGTCAGCAGGGCTGGGCGCCGGAGGTGGCCTGAGCAGCTCTCGATGAACGTCACGAACAGTCCCGGCCGGCCGCCGCTGTCTCCGCAAGAGGGCTGGCTCAGCGATGGCCGCCAGGTGCTCCATTTCCAGCCCTGCCGCTACGACCGCTGGAGTCAGGTGCTGGAGGTGACGCTGGGGGAAGTGATGCCTAGTGGAGAGCCGCCGCTGCTCAAGCACCGCAGCGAGCTGATGCGAGATGAGGCGATCAAGCTCTGGGGCCAAGAAGCGCAGATCGGGCTGGCAAGTCTGCACGCCGCAGTGGAAGCCGCCACCACTGCGCAGGGCCTGAGCTGCTGCAGGCCACAAAGCACTTTCATCCTGCTCCCATCTGCAGCCAGAGGCAATGCGTGTAAAGGCCGATTGTGCTGAGCCGCTGGCCCAGCGATGCTGTGCTCATCAACCCAGGAGGCGCCCAACATGGACGACACGCCACCCCGCCAGG
>NZ_JAGQCR010000112.1:0-10134 GCF_024346295.1 Cyanobium sp. BA20m-14 | reverse complement strand
CTGGCCTCTGCCGCCCAGCAGGTTGAGTTGGCGGCGGCCTTCGGCCCGGCTGGCCCCGCGGGCGTGCTCGAGCGGCTGCAGGGGTGGGGGCCGGGTGTGCTGGTGGGCAGCGGCGGCAGCAGCGGCCGGCGCCGGTGGTGCCTGCAGCCCCTCTCGCACCTGCAGGCCTCGGCGGCGGCCACCGGCACCTGGCTGGCAGCCCAGGGCATTGAGCCGGCGGCCTGCCTGCATCTCAACCCCCTGCCGCTGCACCACGTCAGTGGGCTGCTGCCGCTGGTGCGCTCCAGGCAGTGGGGCTGCGGTGTGCAGCGGGTGGAGCCAGCCCTGCTGCGGCAGCCGGAGGCGGTGGCGGCGGCGCTGCCCCTGCCCAGCGATCGCCCCGTGCTGCTCTCCCTGGTGCCTACCCAGCTGCAACGGCTGATGGCGACACCGGCGGGGTTGGCGTGGTTGCGGCAGATGGCGGTGATCTGGCTGGGCGGCGCTCCCCTGCCCGCCAGCCTGGCCGGGCGAGCCCGCAGCGCGGGGTTGCGGCTGGCCCCCTGCTACGGCGCCACCGAAACCGCCGCCATGGTGTGTGCCCTGGTGCCGCATCTCTTCCTAGCTGGCGTCAGCGGCTGCGGCCAGCCCCTGGTCGATGTGGAGCTGCAGATCGAAGCTGCCAGCGGCGCCATCGCCGTGCGGGCCAGCCGGCTCAGCCCTGGCTGGCTGGAGGCCGGCCAGCTGCAGCCCCTGCCGCGCAACGGGGCGGGCTGGTGGTGCAGCGGCGATGGCGGCGAGCTGGGGCCCGATGGTCTGCTGGTGCGGGGCCGCCTCGATGGGGCCATCCACAGCGGCGCAGAAACCGTCTTCCCCGAGGAGCTGGAGGAACGCCTGCTGGCGGCTGCGGCGCTGGCAGGTCTGCCCCTGCAGGCACTGCTGCTGTTGCCGGTGAACGATCCGGAGTGGGGCCAGCGGCTGGTCGCCCTGGTGCGGCCCCACTCCGGGGCTGATCCGGAGGCGCTGCTGGCGAATCTGGCGGCCTACAGCCAGGCCTGGCCCCCCGCGGAGCGGCCCCAGCGCTGGGTGGTATGCGGGCAGCTGGCCCCCACGGCTGATGGCAAATGGCAGCGTCATTGTTGGCAGCAGTGGCTGGCCTCGCTAGAAGCTGGGCCAATGGGCTGACACCACCGGGGTAGGGAAAATGACCAAACTCAGCGATTCGGAACTCAGCAACCGCAAACTGGCGGCGGGCCTGACGGGCATCTTCCTGGGGGCCTTTGGCGTGCACAAATTTGTGCTGGGTTACACCAGGCCTGGGGTGATCATGCTGGTGGGGTCAGTGGTTGGCGGAGTGGTGACCTGCGGCGTTGCCAGCTTTGCGCTGGGGGTGATCGGCCTGATCGAAGGCATCATTTATCTCACCAAAACGCCGGAGGAATTCCAGGAGATGTATATCGATGCTCAGAGGGAGTGGTTCTGATGCCACCAATTGCCGCCGCTGCCCTGCGCCGCGGGCCCCTGCTGGGCCTGGGCCTGGCAGCGGCGCTGAGTTTTGCCAGCCTGGCCGCCATTCCCCCTGAGGGATTCCATCCCCTGGCCCAGCTTGCTTGCCTGCTGCCCCTGCAACTGGCCGCCCTGTTTGTGGTGTTCAGCAGGCCTCAGAAGGGCTGAGGATCGCGCCGCTGGCTGCAGAGGCCTCCAGCCAGCGGACTATGGGGTCTGGAAGGGGGCAACGGGCCCTGCTGGCGCTTTTGATCGCCAGGTGGCGGCTGAGGCCGCGGGCCACGGGTTGGCCATCGCTGGGCTTGCCGCGGTGAAAGGTGTAACTCAGCTCAAAGCAGCCCGGATCGATCCGCCGGGGGTCCAGTTTGATCGCCAGGGGATCGCCGCAGGCCATGGGCGCCAGGAAGTCGGCTTGGCAATGGACGATCGGCAGGGCGACGGCAGGGGTATGGCCCGGGCGTGGGAACACCTCCGCCGCCGCAATGCCGAAGCGCTCCAGGCTCTCCTCGTAGGCCTCATGGCACCAGCCCAGCAACTGGTGGAAGTGCATCACGCCGGCGGCGTCGGTGTCACCGAAGCGCACGCTGCGGCAGAGCAGCAACCAGCTGCCGGGGTCAACTCTCTCTGGTGCGGAGCCATCCGCCTCTGTGCCAAGGGCCCCAGCAGTCATGAGCTTGCTTGATTTAATAGCCAACTCTGCCCTGTTCAGATCTCCGCTGCGGCAGGGCGGAGCAGAGCTGCTGTAAATCGCAGGCCAGGCCTGGTTGACCCCTTTCATATAGCTGTAAAGAAAGTAACCAGCTGGGGACTGGCCATCGAAATCTGGCTGAGGCTGGATCTAGTGAGAAATGATCAACCCGAGATTTTATATGACTACTGCAAGCTTCGATCAGCCCTCTGACCTTTCCAGTTTCGATCCCAAGGTGTTGCGTCAGCCTTCCGCCGGATCGCTTGGTTATCGCTGCAGCCGCCTCCTGGCAGCGGGCTTCAACAGCACCCAGATGGCGATGGCCGAAGCCTATATCAACGGCCTCGAAATTCCAGATGCCCTTTATCGAGGCATGATCCATGCCTCGATGCCAATTCTGTTCCGCCACTTCCCCGCCTTGCTGGCGCCTTACGAATGGGTGCTGAACGAGTCGGATCGGATCGCCGAATCAGCCAAGGAACTGATGGACATTCAGTACGACCGGCCGCAGCAGATGCTGAATCAGATGCTGGGTGACTGGGAGCCCATCTATCCCAAATACAGCACTGGGTTCTGGGAAAAAGGCGCTGAGGATCTGGAAGCATCCCAGCGACACATGATTGACCAGATGATTGATCGGTTGGGCATTGAGGATGGCGATCACCTTCTCGACTTTGGCTGCGGCTGGGGCTGTGTGCCCAATTATATTCTTTCTAAATTTCCCAATTTGCGCTGTACCGGCGTAAATCTCAGCCGAGGTCAATGCGCCTACATGCGAGCGAAGATGAATGATCCGCGCAGCCAGCTGAGCTCGGGGCGATTCACCCTCGTAGAGGGCGACATTAATGAGGTGGTGTTCCTGGAAAAATTCAGCAAGATCATCTCCGTTGGGGTGTTTTGCCATGTGGGTAATCTCACAAAGGCCTTCGCCAGACTGGCCTCCTTGCTGCAGCCCCAGGGGAAGGCTTTGATTCACATCATCACCGTGCGGATTCCGAATAACATGTCCTCAGGTTTTACCGATAAGTACATTTTCCCCGGCGGTCGCTATTGGAACCATGACGCCATTCCAAGCCACAGTGTCGACCTCAAAACCGTTCAGCGTTGGTATATGAATGGATCCAACTACCATCGGACGCTCACCGCATGGCTCGATCGATTCGATGCTTCGCAGGACCTTGTAAGTCACTTGGACTACGGCATGGAATATGCAATATTTAGGCGCATCTGGCGATTTTACCTGTTGTTGCTTGGCACAATTTTTGCCACCTGCGATGGTGAATTCAATGGTAATGGCCAATACTTAATGACCCATGCCTGAGCGCTGAAGGCAATCTGTTCCCTCCTCTGTTCCCTCCTTTGTTCCCCTCCTTGCTGCCCTCACCCCGAGGGGAAGGCGCCGAGCCCAAGGCGCAACATCCAGTAGCCCAGCAGCCCCGCCGCCGCCCAGGCCAGGGGCCAGGTGGGCAGAGTGCGGGGCCGCAACCGCCGCTTTCGAAACGCCGCGATGCTCCACGAGATCAGCCCCGCGGCCACCAGCGGCCCGAAGGCGTGCTGCTCCAGCGAACCCGCCAGATCCCCCCGCAACGCCAGCTCGGTGGCCCGGGTGAGAAAGCAGGTGGGGCAGGGGATGGAGGTGAGCGCCCGCAGTGGGCAGCTCCATCCCGGCAGGTGGGAGTAGCCGCCCTTGAGCCAGAGATAGCCGGTGAGGCCGGCGGGCAACAGGAAGCCTGCCTGTTGAATTCGGCGCAGAAACGGGGTCAGCAGTTCAGGCTATTCAGCGATCTACCGAGCCCATGATCACGTCGATTGAGCCGAGGATCGCCATGATGTCGGCCACCTTGGCCCCCTTGAGAATGTGGGGCAGGATCTGCAGGTTGTTGAAGTCGGCGGCGCGGATCTTGAAGCGCCAGGGGGTGACGTCGTCGTTGCCCTGGATATACACACCGATTTCGCCTTTGCCCGATTCCAGCCGGGTGTAAAGCTCGCCGCTTGGTATCTTAAAGGTAGGGGCCACTTTTTTGGCCACGTATTGAAAATCGAAGGCCGAGGAGGGGCCACCCTTGCCTTCTGCCAGCTTGCGGGCCGCGAGGTTTTCGGTGGGCCCCCCTGGGATCATCTGGCATGCCTGGCGCAGGATCTTCAGGGATTCGCGCATTTCTTTGACGCGAACGCGATAGCGGGCAAAGCAATCGCCCTCCTGTTCTGTCACCACCGACCAGTCGAAGTCGTCGTAGCATTCGTAGTGATCTACCTTGCGCAGGTCCCAGGGCACGCCCGAGGCGCGCAACATTGGGCCTGACAGGCTCCAGTTGATCGCCATCTCGCGGCTGATCACCCCTAGGCCCTCGATCCGCCGCCGGAAGATCGGGTTATTGGTGATCAGCTTCTCGTATTCGTCGATCTTGGGACCAAACCAGTTGCAGAAGTCGAGGCACTTTTCCAGCCAGCCGTAGGGCAGGTCTGCGGCTACACCACCGATGCGGAAATAGTTGTTGTTGATCAGTCGCTGGCCGGTGGCCGCTTCCCAGAGGTCATAAATCATTTCCCGCTCACGGAAAATGTAGAAAAATGGTGTCTGTGCGCCCACGTCCGCCAGGAAGGGGCCAAGCCAGAGCAGGTGGTTGGCGATGCGGTTGAGCTCCAGCATCAGCACGCGGATGTAGCTGGCGCGCTTGGGCACGGGCACATCGGCCAGCCGTTCCGGCGCGTTCACCACAATCGCTTCGTAAAACATGCCGGCCGCATAGTCCATGCGGCTCACGTAGGGCACGAACATCACGTTCGTGCGGTTTTCGGCGATCTTCTCCATGCCGCGGTGCAGGTAGCCGATCACCGGCTCGCAATCCACCACGTCCTCGCCATCGAGGGTCACCACCAGCCTCAGCACCCCGTGCATTGAGGGGTGGTGGGGGCCGAAGTTGACCACCATCGGCTCCGTGCGCGTTTCCAGCTGCGTCATGGGGCCGTGGCTTGTAGGGCGTTCATACCAGCTTAGGAAACCTTGTGGCCCCGTAGTCACTCTCCCTAAGGTTGGCCGAGATTCCCGCGGCAGTTCACCCATGGCCCGGCGACAACGCTCTTTTCTGCACCGCCTCCTGGCCCGGCCTGCAGGGGCTCTGTCGGCCTGGTTGCTGGCCCCGAGCCAGCGTCGTGCTGCCCAGGTGCGCCAGCGGTTGGTCAGCAGCCTGGTAACGGCGCTGCCCCCGGCCGTACAGGCCACCGACCAGGGCCTGGTGATCGTGCAGGGTGCCCTGGCCCTGAGCCTGGCCGATGGCCGCTTTGGCCAGCAGGAATGGGAGCTCTACCGGGAATGCCTGGCTCGGCTCAAGCTCTCCGATAGCCAGCTGCGCAGCATCAACATGCGGGACAGCCCCGACCTGGGCCGCATCGGCGCGGGCCTGGCCGCCCTTGGTGATGGCGCCCACCGGCTGGCGGTGGGTCGTTGCTACTGCCTGTTTGCGGCGGCCGATGGTGAGGGGGGAGCGGCCGAGTTGGGCCTGCTGAAGACCCTGCTGGAGGCCCTCGGCTATCCCGAGCTGGAACAGGAACTGCCGGCCCTCTGCCGCCAGTTCCGCCAGAGTGAATCCTGGCTGGCTAAGCAGCGAGCAGCCTGGGGAGAGCGGCTGGCCCGTTGGCTGCTGCCCTCCGCGGCAGCCCATGGCTGACCCCGAAGGCGCAGCCTTTGTCCACCTGCCGGTGCTGGCCCAGCCGCTGCTGGAAAGCTTTGCTGAGCTCGAAGGACTGCTGATCGATTGCACCCTCGGCGGCGGCGGCCACAGCGCCCTGCTGCTGCAGGCCAATCCCGGCTTGCACCTGGTAGGGCTGGACCAGGATCCGAGTGCCCGTGCCGCCGCCGCCGAGCGCCTCGCCCCGTTTGCTGATCGCGTCACGATCGTGGCCACAAACTTTGCCGACTACATCCCGGCCGAGCCGGCAGTGGCGGTGCTGGCCGACCTGGGGGTAAGCAGCCCCCAGCTCGACGTGGCGGCGCGGGGCTTCAGTTTCCGGCTGGCCGGCCCGCTGGACATGCGCATGAACCCCGAGGCCGGCGAGACCGCCGGGGAGTTGATCGACCGGCTGGACGAGACGGAGCTGGCCGATCTGATCTATGCCTACGGCGAGGAGCGCCTGTCGCGCCGCATCGCCCGCAAGATTAAGGAGCACCTGGCCGAGGAAGGGAGCTTCAGCGGCACCGCCGCCCTGGCCTATGTGATCGCTGGCTGCTACCCCCCCAAGGCGCGGCGGGGCCGCATCCATCCCGCCACCCGCACCTTCCAGGCCCTGCGAATCGCCGTGAACGATGAGCTGGGTGTTCTCGATCGGCTGCTGACGGCGGCGCCGGATTGGCTGGTACCCGGCGGCCTTTTCGGGGTGATCAGCTTCCACTCCCTGGAGGATCGGCGGGTGAAGACCGCTTTCCTCAGCGATGGGCGGCTGGAGCGGCTGACGCGCAAGGCGATTCAGGCCACGCCGGAAGAGGCGGAGGCGAATCCGCGCAGCCGCAGTGCCCGGTTGCGGGTTGCCCGGCGGCGGCTCAGTTGAGCAGGCCGGTGCGGTCTTCGCTGCCGAACAGCTGGCGGTAGGCGGCGGTGGAGATGCACAGCACCACCGGAACCACAACCAGCAGCCCGCCGTAGCTGAACAGGGCAGCAATGGAGTGGATCACCCCTTCGACAATGCCGAGCCAGAGCACCATCCACCAGCTGGGGTTCACCCCCTTCATGCCGGCGCCGATCGTGGCGGTGGCCTTAGGGGTGCCAAACAGCGACACCTGGATCAGGAATTTCTGGGTGACCAGCAGCCAGATGAAGAAAATGGCCACCACGACCATCGGGATCACGGTGAGGGCCTCGTTGAGCTTGCCCAAACCGGCACCGATCAGGGCGGCGATGGCTCCGGCGACTGCCACCAGGATTGCCAGCAGGATGGCTGAACCGAGCAGGCGGGCGCTGGCGGGGCGGTCCCAACGGGTGAAGTCGGCGAAGCAGGGCTTGCGCCCCTCCAGGCTCAGCCAGGCGCCGCGGGTCAGGCCGACGACGGTCCAGAGGGCCACGATCACATAGCCGATCACGCCAACGATCAGGGCTATCCAGGCGCCGACGGGGTGCACGACCATCAGCTCGTTGACTTCGGCCAGGCGGGCTCCGCCCACGGCGCTGAGGGCTGCAAAAGGCAGCAGGATCACCGCAGAGAGGGCTTCAAACAACAAAAAGACCCAGGGAGCCCGACAGAAGGCTGCCCAGCCCTCTTCGACAGCCTGCAGCACATTGAGGCGGCTGTCGCCTGCGGGGGTAGGGGCCATGGTCAGAGGTAATTGGGTCAGGTAGTTGGGCCTGACGGTAGCGATCGAGACAGGTTTCCGCAGCCGGCCCGTAACGGTTTGATGGCAGGGCCGATTTTTATGGTTGGCCTGTTTTGATGATTGGACCAGGTTTGATGGTTGGTTCAGTTTTGATGGTTTTTCCAGTTTGTTGATTGAGCAAGTTTGGTGATTGAGCCAGCGCTGGTCTGGTGGTTTGCCCTGGGGATCCAGCTGCTGGCGATCCCCGGCTCCCTGCTGCCCGTGTTGCCGGGTTTGGCCTTGCTGCCCCTGGGGGCCCTGCTCTGGCTGTGGGCGGTGGGCTGGAATGCCGCCTGGCCGCCGCTGCTCCTAGCCGGGCTGCTGTTGCTGCTCGGCTGGGCGGCTGAGGCCCTTGGGCTGCTGCTTGGACCTGCCCGGCTGCAGGCCAGTCGCTGGGCCCCGATCGGGGCGGGGGTGGGGCTGTTGGCGGGACTGCTGGGTCTGTTGCCGGCCCTGCCCCTGGGCGGACCAGTGCTGGGCCTGGTGCTGGGCCCCTTCCTGGGGGCGAGCCTGGCCCAGTGGCTGGCGGCCCGCGGCGCCCCGGGTCGGGCCATACAGGTGGGGTTGGCGGTGGTGGCGGGGATGCTGGTGAGCCGCCTGGCCCAGGCCCTGCTCGCCCTGGTGGGGGTGCTGGGCTTCATCTGGCTGACGAGCTGAGCCGCAGCTCACCGCGGGGCTGGGGAGTCAAAGATCGGTGCCATCGAGTGCGTCAGGCGGTCGTTCGCTAATTGCTTGGGGTCAGGTCCTATGCCCTTGAAGGACTCGGCTGCGTCGCAGGTGAGTTCCAGCAGACGGGCGTCGCTCGAAGTGTTGAGAAATAGCTGGGGGTTGGCGAGTACGAAGTGAATTGACCGGGTAGCGATCTCGATGTCGTCAATGGGTTCGTACCAGGAGAAATGTTGTTGGTCGCCTTCGCTCCAGCGTCTCCGGGCTAGGGCCTTTATCGTTTGCACTGCTACATTCCGCTCTGAGCATACCCTCAGCAGTTTTTCGACGTCGCTGGCATAGCTGTCGTCTTCGAGTTGCATGTGGTTGTACGGCAGCAAGACCGATGTGAAGTTGGCCCGGCTGAGGCTGCGCAGATGCATAGCGGCGCTGTGCTGTCCATGACCGGTGATGCCGATGTGGCGGCACAATCCCTCCTCGCGCGCCAAGAAGAGCGATGCGACTGCGCCGTTTGGGGCGAAGGCCTGTTCCCATTCATCAGCTTCGACCAAATTGTGCAGTTGGATCAGGTCTACCGAGTCGACACCCATCCGTTCGAGGCTTCGTTCCAGTTCGGCGCGGGCAGCGGAACCTTCGCGCTCGCCGGTCTTGGTGGCCAAAAATATTTCCTCGCGTTTGCTGGCGAGCCAAGGGGCGAGCCGTTGCTCGGAGGCGCCGTAGCAGGCGGCGGTGTCGATGTGGTTAATGCCTCGACGGGAGACGACCGCGAGTGTGGCGTCGGCGTTTTCCTGGCTCATGTTCCCCAGTGCGGCAGCCCCGAAGATCAACCTGCTACTGCAATGGCCAGTATTGCCGAATAAAAGAGAAGGCTGCATAGATTTGATCTCAAATATAGTGTTAAAGCCTAAATCCAGCTACCATGCTCGCCCTGTTGGGGGTGGTGGAGTTCGTGCTGATCACCACCGTGCTGGGGGCCTGAGGCGAAGGGTCTCAGATCCAGTTCTCCAGCAGCAGCCCCGGCACTCGGTTGAACTCCCGCAGATTGTTGCTCACCAGGGTGAGCCCTTCGCTGCGGGCGTGGGCAGCAATGTGCAGATCGTTGACGCCGATGGGTTGGCCTTTTCGTTCCAGATCGGTGCGGATCTGGCCATAGTGGCGGGCCGCTTTGGGCCCATAGGCGAGCACTTCGAGGCGGCTGCAGAAGTTCTCCACAACCGCCAGATTGCGGCTGGGATCGCTGCTCTTTTCGCAGCCATGCAGCAGTTCCGCCAGGGTGATCGTGGAGATTGCCATATGGCCAGCGTGGCGATTGAAGCTGCTCAGAAGCTCCTGGGGCCTTTGCTTGATCACGTAGATGCAGATGTTGGTGTCGAGCAGATAGCGGAGCATCGGCTGATTCAGAGCGATTCCCGCTCGCTTTGACCCTGGGATGGGCGCTCAGCCAGAAAGTCGTCGGAGGCGGTGGGGCCGTCGCGGAAAAAGCTGTCCCAGCTGCTGCCCACCGGGGCGATGATCCGTTCCTGGCCGCAGGCGCGCACTTCAACGGCTGTCACGGAATCCGGCAACCGCAGCGGGGCCGGGATGCGCACGGCCTGGCTGCGGTTGCTGAGGAAGAGCTTGGTGACCGCCACCATGGCTGCTGCGCAATGGGATATCCATACAGTCTATCCCATGGGTCTGGCGGTTGGCTGGTTCTGGCGTCTGAGGCCTCAGCTGAGCAGGGTCACCTCAAGGGCTGTGGACGTGGCTCCGCTGCCGTCGGCGTCGAATCGGAGGATGCCGGTGGCGGTGCCCCCGAGCCACCGACGTGACGGGATGTGCGGTCCTGCCGCTCTGCGATGGCGGACCTTCAGCGGCGCAGCGAGATGACCGCCTCCGTCACCGCCGCGAGGGCCAGATCGATCTCGGCCTCCGTGCTGTCCCGCCCCAACCCGAAGCGGATTGAGGCGGCCGC
>NZ_JAGQCR010000111.1:0-10214 GCF_024346295.1 Cyanobium sp. BA20m-14 | reverse complement strand
TGGCATCATCTCTGGCGACTACTCTATGGAAAACAAAAACGTTTCGATAGGGGGTAATCTGTTGGTTTGCAAGCTTGCTTCTAATATCATTGGCCTTGAAGGGGTTCCTTATTCCGGCTTGGCAAAGCTCGCCGAGAGATTTTCGTGCTTTTCTAGTCCTTTTTTCCTTGATCGTCGCTGGTGTAATAAGACCAGGGATAGTAGTTCGTATAATAAGTCAATAGCTGCGGAGCTTGGGCCTCCTTCATCGCTCCGGGATTGGACTGATTGCGATGAGCTGCCTAGTCTTGAATCGCTCAAAGAAGATGTAGAAATGATTTGCAATGAGTTGTCATTGCCTGATCCCAGTGGCATACAAGAGGCCTCAATGGCTACGCATCCATTCTTTGCGACCAAGTGAGGCTGGCTGAGCGATCAGTGATCAGACATGCACTGCCGCGGCGGTGGTTGTGCTCAACTCCTCCCGGCCGCGGTTTATCCCTTGAGGATGGGCAAGAATGATCCAGAAGCAAAGTCACTTGGTCCGTTGCGGACAACCCCAGTGAATGACGTCAGTTTCGAGCACGGCTTGGCCGCTCACCGTCGCATGTTTGATATCGCCGACGAAGATCCCGCCGCCGCCATCACCCATGCCCTCGATGGGGCCCGAATTTTTCAGGCGCTGAAGCAGCAGAACCCCATCCAGCCTGATTGGGTGACTGTCCATGAGGAGCAATGCTGTCGCCATGGCGCTATTTGGATTCACCACCTGGTGCTACGCGATCACGGAGGCGCCGCCCTCTGTGCCGACGGGCTTGCCTTGCTGACAAGGCTGGAAGAACTCCACCCCGAACCGATTGTCTGGGTCGCTGCGATGCGAGCTGATCTGATCCGGATCTCCCAGACAGTTGCGCGACCAGACCGCGTTTCCGGGGTTGATCTCTTGCATCTGCACGGATTCAAATGCGCCGGTTCCACCTTCATCTGGTCGCTAGAGCATGCCAGTCAAGCCGGTGTGGCCTATGTGGAGTCGGAGGCCTCAAACCAGCGACTGCCGTGGGAGCGGGTGAGGGAGCACGTTGCCGCGGAAGAAGAATGCCCGCCGATGATCACCTCTCACCTGATCACGATGCCGCCGCCCGGGGCACTGGCTCGGATCAAGGTGGCCTTCCTGCGGGAGCCGCTGGCCCGGCTCGCTTCTGCCTACCGCTTTCAGCTGCACAAGCAGGGCAGCATCGACGCCATCTCCTTCCGGCAATACATTGACCAGTTCTGCCGCGGCCCCCTTGCCAACTACCAGACGCGCCATCTCTCGCCGCAGGAGCCCGAGAACTGGCGACTGCAGAAGGGCTGGGCGGCACGCCCCGAGCTGATCGATCTGACCCGGAGGGACCTTTTCGTCGGCCTTGTCGAGCGTTACGACGAATCGATCGTGGCGCTCGAGTATCAGCTTGAGCAGCTCGATTGCCCCAAAGATCTAGCCTACCCCCAACGGCTGAACATCACAGAAGACCTCCGCTCCAGTAGCGAGCAGCCGGAGGCACTGCCCCCAGATCGGCTGCTGGAGATCACCGAGCTGGATGCAAACCTTTATGGCCGCGCCGCCACCCGGTTGGAGGAGCACCTCGCCGCCATCCCTGATCTCAGCGACCGGTTGGCGGAATTCCACGGGCGCTGCTCCGCCCTGCGCCAGCACCCGCCCTCCGTGCGGCTCAAACCCAACGATCAGTGGACCAAGCTGGCTTCAAAAACCTGATGGCGTCAAAACCTTATGGCTTCAAAATCATGATCTTTCGGGGGCAATGATGCAGATGGGCGCAGAAGAATGGATCGATCAGGCCGCTGACCAGTTGGCCCGGCTAACTCCAGACTTCCAGGGTCAAGTGCTGCGGCAGCAGGCGGCACTAGCGTTGATGCAGGCAGCTCGCGATGGTGCTGAAGTCGAGCAGCTGGAGCGCCTGCTGCAGGCCAGCCTGCTGCAGCAACTGCAGCGGGCGCTCAGGGAGCAACAAAGCTGAACTGGTCCAAGTTCTGCCAGATGTCGAGGGCGGCCCGGCCTCGGAACACGGCCAGCTCGAGGGCCTGCCTGTTCTGTTGTGGCAGGTCTGGATCGGCTCCCAGAGCAGCACAGGCTTCCACCAGGCGCGAAAGGCTCTGGGGATCTGCCAGTGCTCCCTCCTGCTCCAGTTCGTTCATTCCCTGCAGTAGTCGCTCGCGAATGGCGGGCACCACCCAGTTCCGAGCCTGGGGCCGCAGGATCAGCAAACGTTGCAGCAGCGTCACCGCCCGCCAGCGGCTGGCAGAGCCGGGTTGGCCCATCCAGGCGATTGCACCGTGCCGGCAAAGCTGCTCTGCCATCACCACGCGTCGACTGGATTCGTCCCGGGGCAGCGCCTCCAGCCGGCGCATCCACTGATCAGCAAGCCAGAGGCATTCGCTCCGGCGCGGATCGGCTAACACCTCCGGATCCGGCTTGGGCCCGGCCAGCTCCACCAGGGCGTGGTTCAGCTTGGGCATCAGGCGGCTGAGTAGCTCGGCCAATTGCTCCGGCTCGAGCTCGGGGGCGAGCCCGTCCAGCAGGCTGAAGCCCGCCTCGATCTCGCCGGCGTCAAAGCGGGCTTCAAGTCGGCGCAGCTCATGGGCCTGAAGCGCCTGCTCCAAGGCCAGGCGTTCGCGGCTTGCCTCGGCGGGCAGGGCTCGGAGCAGCTCACGCCAGAGGCTGGCAAGGGGCTCGGCCGCCAGGGGCAGGGCCAGGAGCTGGTTGAGCGGGATCCACACGCCCGGCGCGGCAGCATTCATCGGATGTTGTAGGAGGCAAGAAGGCCTTCGGGCCCGGCGCCGAGGGGCAGCGGCCAGTGCTCCTCGGGCAGGGGCAGTGCCACGGTGGCCACCGGCAGACCCACGCCCTGGAGCGCTTGGGCCAGCCGCTCGCGCACCACGCTGGCGCCCCAGCCGGCCTCGAGATGGGCGCTGGCCGCCTCCACATGGCGCTCCCAGAGCTCGGCGGAGGAGTGGAGGGCGATCACGGCAGCGGCGAAAGTCTTTGGATCATCGGCCAGGCGCACGGTGACACCATCGCGCAACCCCAGCCCCTCGGCGGCCACGCTGGTGGCCACCAGCGGCAGACCGGCCGCCATGGTGGTGAGCATCTTGCCCTTGACGCCAGCACCAAAGCGCAGCGGCGCGATACCGAGGCGCAGGCGGCCGAGCAGGGGTGCCAGGTTTGCCACGTAGCCGTGCACCGTCACCCCATGACCAGCGAGGGCCAGGATTGCCGGTGGCGGGTTGGCACCCACCACGTGCAGATGGGGCACGGCGGCGGTATCGGCCTGCTGCCGCAGTAGCGGCAGCACCTCATGCACATACCAGAGCACGGCATCGGTGTTGGGGGGATGGGCGAACCCGCCCAGGAACACCACCCCCTGACGGCCATGGAAGCCCTGGGGCTGGGGTTGGGCCTCGCGGCGCACCCGGGGCGGAAGCACGAAACCGGCGGCGCGGGGGCGCAGGCGCTCCACGGCCTGGCGCTGTTCGTCGTCGCTGAGATAGAGCACCCCATCCACCACATCAAGGATGCGCTGCTCACAGCGGCGCATGCGCTCGATTGCCTCGGAGCTGACGGCCTCGGGCTCGATGGCGCGCTGCCGCTCCATGCGCAGGTGGTGCAGATCGTGGGTGTAGTAGAGGAGGCGGGCCAGGGGTGCGTGGGTCTTGATCGCTTCCAGCCAGCGGTCGGCCACCTCGGGTCGGGCGATCAGGATCGCTTCGTAGTGATCGCCGCGCTGCTCTAGCAGCTGGTCTACCGACGCCACCCAGGGGTGCACGAGTACCTCCACACCGAGCCTTTGCAGGGGGATGCCGTAGTCGGGCTGCCAGAGGAGGTTGTCGGCCGGAAGGTAGCTGACATCCCAGCCCAGGGCGAGCAGATCGTTGAGCAGGTTGAAGATGTACAGGGAGCCGGCATCGCGGTCGGGGGTGGGCAGGCTGGCCTCCATGACCAAAATGCGACCCACCCGAGTGCGATTGCGTTCGTGCCAAACGGCGGTGCCGCTGTCGACATGGCTCTCCAGCTGATGCTGCCACTTGCTGCAGAACAGCCGGGCGTTGCGCTCTTGAAAGCGCTTGGGGCCACTGTCGTGGTCGCGGCCGCTGGAGATACCCTCGTAGTGGATTACTTTGGCGAGGGGCTGCATCAACACCCGATAGCCGAGATCTCGCACCGCCATCGCCAGGTCGGTGTCTTCGTAATAGGCCGGGGCGTAGCGGTTGTCAAAGCCACCAATGCGGCGAAACAACTCCGTGCGCATCAGCAGGCAGGCTCCGGAGATGTAATCGACGTCGCGGCAGAAGCCATAGGCCGGATCGTCGGCGGCGGCGTCACGGCCATAGTTCCAGGCATTGCCATCGCGCCAGACAATGCCACCAGCCTCCTGGAGGCGGCCGTCGGGGTAGAGAAACATGGGCCCCACCAGACCGGCGTCGGGGAACCCCTCCAGGGTTCTGATCAGTTCGCTGAGCCAGCCGGGGGTGACAACGGTGTCGTTGTTGAGGAAGCAGATCAGTTCACCCGTGGCGAAGCTGGCACCGTGGTTGCAGCTGCGCAGATAACCGAGGTTTTCGGGTTGACGCACCAGCTGCAACAGGCCATCGCCGCATTCGGCCACCAGGGCGGCGAGCTGGTCGAGGGAGCCAGCTGGGGAGGCGTCATCGATGCAGAGAATCTCGAGCTCTGCAGTGGGCGCCGGCGCACGCAGTTGCTCCTGCAGCAAGCTGGCCAGGCAGCGCAGGGTGACGGCCTCTTCGCCATAAATCGGCAGCACCAGGCTGAGCCGCCGCTGGGGCCGGGGCTGCTCCAGCAGCAGGGCCCTCAGGGCGCGGATACGCACGATCGAGGCCTGGCTGGGCGGCGGCTGAAAGTTGCCATCGGCGAGCGGGCGACCCTCCAGCCAGCCGGCTGCCCGCAGCGGAGTTGGACGGTCGGCTAACCAGGCTGCATAGCGATGCCAGAGGCGATCAAGCGCTCGCTCCGGAGTTAGTTGCTCGAGCTGGTGAAGCAGCGCAAGAGCATCCGTGAACAGGGTGGCGGGATCCTCTGCGCAGAGCTGTCGAGCCATGGCCAGCTTGGCCAGCCGCGGTGAGATCTGCCGCCAGCAGAGCTGGGCGCCATTGGCCGGCAAATCAGCCAGATGGGCTTCAACGGTGAGCGGTTCGGCGTTAAGGGGCAACATCACATAACCACCACTTGCCTGCTCAGCCAGACGGATGGTGTGAATGGCGGTGCTGGCGTCGATGAGCTTGAAGCTGAGCTGAAGCGGCAAGCCGCAAGCGCAAGCAGGCAATCTCAGTTCAATTTGATACCAGCTTGATGCCAGTGAAAGGATCAAGACAGGACCTGGCTCAGGTCAAACCACAAAGAAAATGTCTGTCTTTTGCCATAAGTATCCGTTTGAGGTCTGCACCGTGGTGACGCTGCCATCCGAATCGGTGATGCTTAGGGAGTTGGTACCAAAGCCTCCGAAACTGTCGTAATTGCCACTACCACCCACCCGGTTGGCCTGGATGGCAAGTTTATCAACATCGGGGGGGTTATTGAAGTCAGTTACGATATCAATATCGCCATTTTGAAGCTGGTCAAAGGTGTAGTAAATGGTGTCATTACCACTGCCCAGGGTCATCTGGTCTGAACCAGCCCCACCTCGAACGATGTCGTTGCCGGCGTAGGCGAAGATCGTGTCATTGCCCATGCCACCGCGGAAGAAATCGCTTTGGCTGCTGCCGTAGAGCAGGTCGTTGCCGGTGCCGCCAGTGGCATAGGAGTAGAAGCCGCTACCCGGAGTCATCCCCCCTGCCATCTCATTGATGGTGGAGGTTTGGCCAATGACATCGCCGGTTGTTGTGGCAGCTGCGTTTACAGCGGGAGGCGGAGGTGATTCGAAGCCGGCGCCGAAGGAACCAGTGCTGATGATTTTGGTGCCATCGCCGAGCACCTGGACAGCTTCGATCTGGTTGCCCTGGCCGATGGATTGGATTTCCTGTGAACCTGTGCCTACGTTGAGGATGTTGTTTTGGCCACTCAAAACCACCTGGTTCGTGGAGCCGGCCGGAACATCGGTGGTTGTCCAGGTATTACTTACGCCGCCGACCTGCACTGGCGTACTGCCGTCAACCTGGCTAGGGTTGCCTGTCCAGGTTGTAACGCTGGACGGAGTATTACTGCCTTGATCCCAAATGGTGCTCGGTGGAGGGGCGATAAAAGACATTATTAGACCTTCAAGGTCGACGCAAAACTATTATAACACCATAATGCCCCAAGCAGTCGAAATCAGCTCAAACATGCAACCATAAGCAATCCCTATGTCCGCATGGCTTTTTTAGCCGTCCCAGCTTTTCTTCTCCAGTAGCTATGGCTACTGATTCCCGGGGGTTAATGCGTAGAGCGCATAGCTTTTGGCTCGGCGGAATCCAGCTCGCACTTTTTATGCAGGATCTGTGTACTAGCGCTGCTTTAGTAGTTGCCAGCCCTGCCATGCCGCCAGGGGGGCGAACTGCGGCGGTGTCAGCAGGCCGCCTGGGGTGAGCAGGCGCTTCACCCTTGGCAGCAGGCCGCCGAGGCTGATCGGCAGGCTGGCACTCCAGGGCCGTTGCAGCACCATCAGTTCCACGGGCTCCCCAGCCTCGGCGGCCAGCTGTTTCATCAGGGCGGCAGGCTGCTCGCTGCGGGCACTAAAGCCTGCAGCAGCAAGCCTTTCGGCCATCAGCAGGGGTTCGCGACTGGCCAGGGGCTGCACCGCCATCCCCTCGCGCAGCACGCCCTGCTCCAGCAGCCAGCAGAGCGGATCGGCATGGTGACCGTGCAGCAACACCACCAGACCCTCCGCCGGCAGCAGGCGCCGCAGCTCCAGCCGCTTCGGCAAAGGAAGTGACAGCGGCGAACCTGAGCCGAAACCACCACGGGCCCAGCGCCCGCGCTGCCGCTGCAGTTCCAGCTGGGCTGGCTGCTTGGCTGGCAGGGCGTCGGCGTTGGCAACCAGGCTGTCGTAGCTGCGCCAGCTTCCCCCTGTCAGCAGGATCCGGGCGCGCAGATTGCGTCCCCAGTCGCTCTCTGCATCGATACTCAGGCCCTGCTGCACCGCTTCAAGCGCCTCGTCCAAAACGCCCTGATCCAGCAAAAGCCTTGCCAGCTGAAACCAGGGCCGGGGCTGACGGCGGTTGTGGGTGAGGCTGGTGCAGAGCCAGCGTTCGGCCTCCCATGCCTGCCCCAGCTGCAGCAGCAGCGACGCGACCGCATTGCAGTGCTCCGGGCGCAGCTCACTGCATATGGCCTGGCGCTCCAGCAGGGCAAGGGCGGCGGCACCATCCCCAGCTGCCAAGAGGCTGCGGGCCCAATCCGCCACCAACCCTGCCTGGGGAAGCGCTGCCTCCCCCGCCAGTGCCCGATGGGCGGCTGTCAGCAGATCCTGCTCTGCAGGCTCGCTGGGCGAACTCAGGCCAAAAGCCCGCAATTCGTGGCGAGTGTGGTCAAGGGCAGGGGCTAGCTGGCTGGGGCTGGGGCCCACTATCGAGAGGGTGCGCCAGCGGGCAGCTGGACCGGTGGCGCCAATCCCCAGCAGGCTGTTTGCCAGCTGCTCGCAGAGCGCCGAGATGGCGTCTGGATCGAGCGAGGTAGGTTCATCCCGGTTGGCATCCGCGGCAACCAAGTCGAGATGGCTCAGCAGTCGATCTATCTCGTTCATGGTGTTAAAACATAAATTCCTTGGGTTCAGCAGCTGATGGGGACCCACCACAACGGCCTGGTGACTGGTCTGCTGGCCGATCTGCTGCGGCGGCTGCGGCGGCCGGCCGAGGGCCCGGCGGGTATTGCCAGTTTGGGTCACCGCACCTACGTGGGTGGCCGCTGGGACGAAATCGGTGACCTGCAATGGAGCTTTCTGCTGAATCACGGTCTGCGCCCGGAAACTGTCTTGCTCGACATCGCCTGCGGCAGCCTGAGACTGGGCTGTCGGGCGATCCCCTACCTGGCCCCAGGCCACTACTTGGGCATCGAGAAGGAAGCGGAGCTGCTGCGGGTGGGTGTGGAGCAGGAACTGGGCGACGAGCTGGAGGCGCGGCAGCGGCCACGCCTGCTGGTCGACGACAGCTTCCGCTTTGAACGGTTTGGGGTGGAGGCGGACATCGCCATCGCCCATTCCCTGTTTACCCATCTGCCGCCCGAACCGATCAGCCGGTGTTTCCGCCAGCTGCGCCCCTGGCTACGACCTAATGGGGTTTTCTATGCCACCTATTTCCCAACGCAGCGGCAACGGCGCCAGGGGGGCAAAGGCCACGACCATGGCTACTTCGCCTATACCGACTCGGAAATCAGGTGTTTTGGCGAGACAAATGGGTTCAGCTGTGAGCTGCTGGGTGACTGGGGCCATCCCCGCGGCCAGGTGATGGCGGCGTATCGGCCTGGGCGATGAAAGACCCGCTGGTGTCGGTGTTGCTGCTGACGTTCAACCGACCGGCGGCACTGGCCCGTTGCCTGGATTCCCTCTCCCGCCAGACGCAGCAGAATTTCGAAGTGGTGCTGGTGGATGTGTCCACCCCGCCCAACGATGCTTTGAACCATGCCTTGGTGAAAGCCCATGGGGATCGCCTGGTGCTGCGTCATCTGTTGCGTGCCAACCAGGGTGTGGCCGCCAACCGTAATTTCGCGGCCGCCCAAGCGACGGCGACCCTGCTGGCCTTCCTCGACGACGACTGCATCGCCCACCCAGATTGGCTGGCCAACCTGCTGGAGGTGGCTGGGCGCCACCCCGGAGCGCTGGTGGGCGGAGCAGTGCAGAACGGGCAGCCCCGCAGCCTGATCGCCCAGGCGGGGCAGCTGATCCATGAGGCGGTAGACCGGCACTTCAACCCAGACCCCAACAACGCCAGCTTTGCGCCGGGGCTGAACCTCGCCATTCCTGCCGCTGGCTTTGAGGCCCTCAAAGGCAACGATGGGCGTTTCGGACGCTTCGGAGCGGAAGATCGAGACTTCTGCCGCCGCTGGCGGGCCGGGGGAGGCCGGATTGTCATGGCTCCCCTAGCGGTGGTGGCCCATGACCACCGCACTGACCTGCGGGGATTTCTGCGCCAGTACTACGGCTATGGCCGTGGTGCCTGGATTCATCACAAGCAGTGCCGAACCGCCACCGACTTCGACCTCGCCAACGACTTAGACCCCGACTTAGACCCCGACTTAGACCACGACTTAAACCACGATCCAATCGGCAGTCACCTCGGCCTGGTGCGTGAACTGATCCGCTCCCTGAACTGCCAGCCATGGCAGCAGCGGCTTCCGCTGGCACTGCTGCTGCTGGGATGGGAGCTGGCCAACACGGCGGGTGTGCTGCATGGAGCGTTCTGTGAGGCCAGATCAAAGCTGTGGCGACGCTGACTCCGGCGGCGGCGGGATGGTTCTGGTGGCGGCAACGCACCAGACCGCTGCGCTGGTGGCCGCTGCGGGGGGAGCTGGGGCGACGGGGCCGGCGCCGCTGGCGTAGGGCCCATGCGGTGTGCCTGTTTTTAAGCCCACCGCGCAGTGGCCACTCACTACTGGGCGCGCTGCTGGATGCCCATCCCGATGCGGCGATTGGTCATGAACTCGATGCACTGCTGTTTCTGCGCTGGGGCTGGCGGCTGGTGGAGGTGCTGCCGCTGCTGGAACGCTCGGCCCAGTGGGCAGCGACCCAGGAGATGCTGCCGGGGGGCTACGGCTACCGGCTAGCAGGGCAAGGGCAGGTGCGGCAGCCGCTGGTTGTAGGCGATAAGCATGGGGAGGCCACCTTGGTAGAGCTGGCGCGCCGGCCGTGGCTGCGGCAGCGACTTGAGCTAACCAGCCCGGCGCCGCTGCACTGGCTACGGGCGGTGCGACATCCGCTCGACAACATCGCCACAATCGCCCAAAAGATCGACAGCATCGCCGCCGGAGTGCTGCCGCCCGGGGGCACAGACCTGCAACGGGCCGAGGCCTATTTCTTCCAGCTTGCCGATTGGATGGATCAAGGTGGCGGCCCCCAGTCACGCCTGCTGGATGTGCGCCATGAGGATCTGCTGGCCGAGCCGGAGCGGGAGCTGGGCCGGCTGGCTGGCTTCCTGGGCCTGGAGCTCGATCCGGCTTGGCTGGCGCGCTGCCAGGCCATTCTGCGGCCGGCGCCCCACCTCAGCCGCCGCGAGGTGTGCTGGGAGGCCGGCCAGCAGGAAAGAATCCTGCA
>NZ_JAGQCR010000110.1:0-10248 GCF_024346295.1 Cyanobium sp. BA20m-14 | reverse complement strand
CAAAGACGCCTAAGCTCGCCTTCCGATCGCTGCTGGTACATGTCCTTGCTCACCCTTAACTGGATGGCGGAGGATTGCCAGCGGCTGGCTGAATGCCGGCACGACCACCCGTTTGCGGTGCTGGGTCCCCAGCCCCTCGAATCGGGCGGTTGGGTGCTGCGCGTCTGGATGCCTGAGGCAGAGCGTGTTGAGCTGCTGATCGATGGCCAATCGCTGCCGATGGCCACTCCGAATCACCCTTGGATTTTCGAAGCCCCTTGGGGCAGTGATCCTGGTACTTCCTATCAGGTGCGGGTCAACCGCGGCGGCATAGAACACGTGCAGCCCGATCCCTGGTCGTTTCGCCATGAATGGATGGGCGAACTAGACCGCCTGTTGTTTGCAGAGGGCAACCACCACCACATTTGGCGCCGCATGGGTGCCCACGTGGTGGAGCACAACGGCGTCAAGGGCGTTCAGTTCTGCCTCTGGGCCCCCAATGCTCGGAGCGTGGCGGTGCTAGGCAATTTCAACGGCTGGGATGGCCGCCACCATCCGATGCAGGCAAGGGTGGGAGGATCCTGGGAGCTATTCATTCCGGGGCTTAAGCCAGGTGAGATTTACAAATACGAGGTAAGAGCTCAAAACGGGCACTGCTATCAAAAAGCAGACCCCTATGGCTTCCGCCATGAGATTCGTCCCAACAATGGCTCAATCGTTGAGTCGCTTGCGGGGCACCAATGGCAAGACTCGGGCTGGATGCAGGAGCGGGATAGCCGCAACCCCCTCGACCAGCCGGTGTCTGTGTATGAAATGCATCTGGGCAGCTGGATGCACGGCGCTGCCGACCAGCCCTACATCGAAGCTGACGGCACACCGCGCCCGCCGGTGCCTGCAGCCGATCTCAAACCCGGCGCTCGCCTGCTCACCTATCCAGAGCTAGCTGATCGGGTCATCCCCTATGTGAAAGCCCGCGGCTTTACCCACATCGAGCTGATGCCCATCTCGGAGCATCCCTTCGATGGTTCCTGGGGCTACCAAGTCACGGGCTGGTACGCCCCCACCAGCCGCTTTGGCACACCGGATGAGTTCCGCGCCTTCGTGGATCGCTGCCACGCCGAAGGCATTGGCGTGATACTCGACTGGGTGCCAGGCCACTTCCCCAAAGATGCCCACGGCCTGGCCTTCTTTGATGGCGCCCATCTTTATGAGCATGCCGATCCGCGCATCGGCGAGCACAAGGAATGGGGGACCCTCATCTTCAACTACAGCCGCAACGAAGTGCGCAACTTCCTTGTGGCAAACCTGGTTTATTGGTTTGAGGAGTTCCACATCGACGGCATCCGCGTAGATGCGGTGGCCTCCATGCTTTATCGCGACTACCTGCGCCCAGACGGTGAATGGTTGCCAAATGACCATGGCGGCCGTGAAAACACCGAGGCCGTTACTTTCCTGCAACAGGCCAACCACGTGCTGTTCGAGCACTTCCCTGGAGCACTCTCGATCGCCGAGGAATCCACCACCTGGCCCATGGTTACCCAGCCCACCAGTATTGGCGGCCTCGGGTTCAACCTCAAATGGAACATGGGCTGGATGCACGACATGCTCGATTACTTCGAGCTAGATCCCTGGTTCCGCCAATTCCATCAGAACAACGTTACCTTCTCAATCTGGTACGCCTTCACCGAGAACTTCATGCTGGCTTTAAGCCACGACGAAGTGGTGCATGGCAAGAGCAACCTCTTGCACAAAATGCCAGGTGACGACTGGCAAAAATTTGCCAACGTGCGGGCACTGCTGGCATACATGTGGACCCATCCCGGCAAGAAAACCATCTTCATGGGGATGGAATTTGGCCAGAGGGCTGAGTGGAATGTGTGGGGGGATCTGCAGTGGGAGCTGCTGGAGCACGACTCTCACCAGGGGCTGCAGCATCTTGTCGACGATCTCAACGTCTTCTACAAATCGGAGCGGGCTCTCTGGGGCGACGACTTCAGCGAATTCGGCTTCCAGTGGATCGATTGCAACGACAATCGCCACTCGATCATCAGCTTCATGCGGCGTGAAAGCGCCACGGGCAAGTGGCTTGTGGTGGTGGCCAACTTCACTCCCCAGAGCCATTCCCACTACCGAGTGGGCGTACCGCTGGAAGGCTTCTATGAGGAAGCTTTCAATACCGATGCTGAGCGCTACGGCGGCAGCAACCTGGGCAACCTGGGCGGCAAATTCACCGACCAGTGGGGGATCCATGGCTATGACCAATCCCTGGATCTCTGCCTACCACCCCTTTCAGTGCTCGTCTTCCGCCGGGACGAAATCCGCAGCCAGCAGTTGGATAAAGACACCTGTGACGAAGCCAGCGGGTCCGGGGCCCTGCTCGGGTAAGTTCTCGCTTCGCTCTGCTTGCAACCATGACCGAAACCGCCCCCCTGCTGCTGCGCGCCGCCCGAGGTGAGCAGGTGGAGCGGCCCCCGGTTTGGATGATGCGCCAGGCCGGGCGCTACATGAAGGTGTATCGCGACCTGCGCGACCGCCATCCCGGTTTCCGCGAGCGCTCAGAAAACCCAGATCTCTCCTACGAGATCTCCATGCAGCCCTTCCACGCCTTCAAGCCCGACGGCGTGATCCTCTTTTCAGACATCCTCACGCCCCTACCAGGCATGGGGATCAACTTCGACATCATTGAGAGCCAGGGGCCCCTGATCCAGGACCCCATCCGCAGCCTTGCCCAAGTAGAGGCTTTGCGAGCCTTGGAGCCGGCCGAGAGCATGCCGTTTGTGGGTGATGTGCTCACTCGTTTACGTCAATCGGTTGGCAATGAAGCTGCTGTACTCGGCTTTGTGGGTGCCCCCTGGACCCTGGCCGCCTATGTGGTGGAAGGCAAGAGCAGCAAGAACTACGCCGTGATCAAGGCGATGGCCTTCCAAGAGCCGGAGCTGCTGCACAAGCTCCTAGACCACTTCGCAGAATCAATTGCCACCTACCTGCGCTACCAAATCGATTCCGGCGCCCAGGTGGTGCAGATGTTCGATTCCTGGGCCGGCCAGCTCAGCCCCATGGATTACGACAGCTTCGCGGCGCCTTACCAGAAGAAGGTGGTGGATCTGGTTAAGCAAACCCACCCCGATACCCCCTTTATCCTCTACATCTCCGGCAGCGCCGGCGTGCTTGAGCGCATGGCAGGCACAGGGGTAGACATCATTTCGCTCGACTGGACCGTGGACATGGCCGAGGGCCTGGCCCGCCTACCCGAGCACATTGGCGTGCAGGGCAACGTGGACCCCGGATTGCTATTCGGCACCCCAGCGGCCATCCAGGCCCGCATCGACGACACCGTGCGCAAAGCCCGTGGCCGCAAGCACATTCTCAACCTGGGCCATGGCATCCTGCCGGGCACTCCAGAAGAAAACGGCCGCGCCTTCTTTGAAGCTGGCAAGAGTGTGATGGAGCGCATCGGAGCGGCGGCTTGAGCAGCCCCGCGGCAGGATCCCGGCCCCAGCGGATCCTGATCACAGGGGCTAGTGGCTGCGTTGGCCAATACATCACTGAGCAGCTTTATCGCCACAGCGATGCGGAGTTGCTGCTCCTGCTCCGTGATCCAGCCAAGCTCACGGTTGTTTCAGCAGATGATCCTCGGGTCACCCTGCTGGTCGGTGACCTGCGGGAGCTAACCCCCCATGCCGGTGCAATCGCCACCGCTACTCGCATCATCCACACGGCCACCGCCTGGGGCGATCCCCTAAGAGCCCAGCAGGTGAACGTGGACGCGGTCAAGCAGCTGCTGGCCTTCACCAGCCCTGTATGGCTGGAGCAGGTGATCTACTTCTCCACTGCCTCAATTCTGGATCGCCAGTTGCAGCTGCTGCCCGAGGCAGCGGAATTTGGCACTGAATACATCCAAACCAAGGCCCTCTGCCTGCAGCAACTGGAGGCCCACCCCCTAGCCGCCAAAATTGTGGCCGTATTTCCCACCCTGGTATTTGGGGGTCAGGTGGGTCCGGGCGACCGCCATCCCACCAGCTATCTCACCGCCGGGATTAAGGAGGCAACCCGCTGGTTGTGGCTTGCTAAGTGGCTGCGCACCGAAGCCAGCTTCCACTTCATCCACGCCGCCGACATAGCCCTGGTGTGCGCCCATTTGGCCACCCAGCCCCATCAGCCCAATCCGGAACCAAACCAGGGAGCTCTGCGGCGCCTGGTGCTCGGCCAGCCGCCGATCAGCATCAATGCCACCGTGACCCAGCTCTGCCGTTGGCGCCGCAGCTGGCAGCCACCCTTTGGGATCGACCTGCAAGGCTGGCTGATCGAAGCCCTGATCAAACTCCTACGCATTGAAGTCAATGCCTGGGATCGCTTCTCAATTCGCCAGCGCCACTTCGTGCACGAGCCGGTGAGCCCACCAGAACGCTTTGGCCTGGTGAGCTACGCACCAACGCTCCAAGCGGTGTTCGAAACCGCTGGCCTGCCGCACAGATGAGTAAGCACAGGCATGGTTGGCTGGTCGGGAGGCTGCTGCTGGGCTGCCTCGTGTTCACGATGCTGCTGGGCAACGACGAAGGCTTTCTGGTGTTCCAACCCGAGCAGCTGACGATCAACGCCGGAGACACAGTGAGCTTTGAAGTGCGGGGGCTCGGCCCCCACAACTTGATCGTGGCAGGCCATCCCGAATGGAGCCATGAACCGCTCAGCTTCGCTTTGGGCGAAAGCTGGGAGCAAAAATTTGATACGCCCGGCCGCTACGCGATCTGGTGTGAGCCCCATCGGGCAGCAGGGATGACCGCTGAAATCAACGTCTTGGCACCTGGCTGATCCCACCGCACAGCCAACTTTGTGGCAATTGTTTCGAACCTGGTTGCCAGAGGTCACATCAGCCCCGTTCACGCCTTAATTTTGTCGAGTTGCCCATGCTTTTAAGCGCCCCCCATGCGCCGTCTCTTCTCTCTGATCGCTCTCTGCCTAGCGCTCGTGCTGGGTGCTGCTCCTAGCTTCGCTGCCGATGTGGCCCATGGCGGCCAGATCTTTTCCGCCAACTGCGCCGCTTGCCACATGGGTGGTGGCAACGTTGTTAACGCCGAGCGCACCCTTAAGCAGGATGCCCTAACCGCTTACCTCGCCAACTACAGCGAAGGCCACGAAGCTGCCATTGCTTACCAGGTAACGAACGGCAAGAACGCCATGCCTGCCTTCGGTGGCAAGCTCAGCGAAGGTGACATCGCCGATGTCGCTGCCTACGTCGAAGACATGTCTTCTAAGGGCTGGGCCTGATCTAAGGGCTGGTCTTCCGGGGCCGGTGTTCCTGGGCTGGTCTTCCTGACTCAATTATCCAATTAGTCCTTCAGCAAACCCCGGCCAAGGTCGGGGTTTTTTGTTGGCCACCGAAGCCGAGCGAACATCCGGGAAAATTCTGCCCGGATCTCAGTTCTGGCCTCGGCGGGCAGCCAGCACGGCCAGATAAAGCTCCTCCGGAACCTCGCGGATGTCGTATTCGCTGGGCAGCACACCGTGCACATACCGATGCACGGCCATCCAGCAGTTGCGCTCCGGATCCCGACCCGTGCCATCGAACTCCCGGGACTCAGCAGCCAGCTGCTCAATCAACGGCTCGTTCCAGGTGTCGTTCACGGCAGCTATCCCCCATGCAGGGGGCCAGAGTGGGCCCAGTCTGAACTAAGCATCGGCATGGCAGCCCATACCCCCTCGCCCCAGGCCCGACTGCTGATGAGCATGGATGCCGTGCTGCTGGGACTCGCCATCGCCGGGGCTGCGCTGCTGGGAGGCTTCCAAGGCCAGGCTCAGGCTCAGGCCTTGCCTAAGCCTCCCTGTCCACTGGTGGTGCCCGCCAGCCAGAAACTGCTCCAGCCCAGGCGGATCCAAGCCAATCAAGTGCAGGCAAAGAACGCGATGGGCTGCCTATCCCCCGCCGACGCGATGTATGGAGCGGATGGCTGTCCGCTGCGCATGTGCGGCGCCGATGCTGGTGTGATTCAGCTCCCGAAGAACTAGGCCCACCAGCTCGGGGGAGGACCGACTCAATCCGGTCGGTTCTCCTCGCTGCTGAATTGAGACAACGGACATACGTTTAATCCAGCAGCTCAAACGAGGCAAGTGGCCATGCATCCCACCGCCGAAATTTTCACCGAAAAAGCCTGGGCCTCCGTGGTGGCAGCCCAGCAGTTGGCGCAGCAGCGGCGTCAGCAGCAAATGGAAAGCGAGCACCTGCTCGCCGCCCTACTAAGCCAGCAGGGCTTGGCAGGCCGCATTCTGGAAAAGGCCGGCGTGGATGTGGGCACCCTTAGCCAGAAGGTTGAGGCCTGGATCCTCGCTCAGCCAAGCCTTAGTGCACCTCCAGACAACGTCTATCTCGGCAAGGGGCTCAATACCGTTCTTGACCAGGCTGACGAGCTCAAACAGTCCTACGGCGACAGCTACATCGCGATTGAGCACCTACTTCTGGCGCTAGCGATCGACGACCGCTGCGGCAAGCAATTGCTATCTCAAGCGGGCACAAACACCAACAAACTCAAAGAAGCCGTACAGGCCATCCGCGGATCCCAAAACGTGACCGATCAGAACCCAGAAGGCACCTACGAATCCCTGGAGAAATACGGCAGGGATCTCACGGCCGCAGCCCGCGAGGGCAAGCTCGATCCGGTGATTGGCCGCGATGAAGAGATCCGCCGCACGATCCAGATCCTCAGCCGCCGCACCAAAAACAACCCGGTGCTGATAGGAGAGCCCGGAGTGGGCAAAACGGCGATTGTGGAGGGCCTAGCCCAGCGCATCGTCAATGGGGACGTGCCCCAGGCGTTGCAGAACCGCCAGCTCGTGTCTCTCGATATGGGCGCCCTGATCGCCGGTGCCAAATACCGCGGTGAATTCGAAGAGCGGCTCAAGGCCGTGCTCAAGGAGGTCACCGCCTCGGAGGGGCAGATCGTGCTGTTCATCGACGAGATCCACACGGTGGTGGGGGCCGGCGCCAGCGGCGGCGCCATGGATGCCAGCAACCTGCTCAAACCGATGCTGGCCCGGGGCGAGCTGCGCTGCATTGGCGCCACCACCCTCGATGAGCACCGGCAACACATCGAGAAGGATCCGGCCCTAGAGCGCCGCTTCCAGCAGGTGTTCGTGGATCAACCCACGGTGGAAGACACCATCTCGATCCTGCGGGGTCTCAAAGAGCGCTACGAGGTGCACCATGGCGTGCGCATCGCCGACAACGCCCTGGTGGCAGCGGCCGTGCTCTCCAGCCGTTACATCGCCGATCGCTTCCTGCCAGACAAGGCCATCGATCTGATGGATGAATCGGCCGCCCGCCTAAAGATGGAGATCACCTCCAAGCCGGAGCAGATCGACGAGCTCGATCGCCGCATCCTGCAGCTGGAGATGGAAAAGCTGTCTCTGGGGCGCGAATCCGACCCTGCCAGCAAGGACCGGCTCGAGCGACTGGAGAAGGAGCTGGCCGATCTCAGCGAACAGCAGAGCACCCTCAATGCCCAATGGCAGGCAGAAAAGAGCTCAATTGATGAGCTTGGCGCGATCAAAGAGGAGATCGAGCAGGTGCAGCTGCAGGTAGAGCAGGCGAAGCGCAACTACGACCTCAACAAGGCCGCCGAGCTCGAATACGGCACCCTGGCCGAGCTGCACAAGAAGCTGGCCGCCAAAGAAGAGGCGCTTAATGCCAGCGGCAGCGATAAAACCATGCTGCGTGAAGAGGTCACCGAAGACGACATCGCCGAGGTGATCGCCAAATGGACCGGCATCCCCGTGGCCAAGTTGGTCCAAAGCGAGATGGCGAAGCTGCTGCACCTAGAGGAGGAGCTGCACACCCGGGTGATTGGTCAGGCCCAGGCGGTCACCGCAGTAGCCGATGCAATTCAGAGATCAAGGGCAGGGCTGAGCGATCCCAACCGGCCAATCGCCAGCTTCCTTTTCCTTGGCCCCACGGGTGTGGGAAAAACGGAACTCTCCAAGGCCCTGGCAGCCCAGCTGTTCGATTCCGAGGAGTCGATGGTGCGCATCGACATGAGCGAGTACATGGAGAAGCACGCCGTGAGCAGGCTGATCGGAGCACCTCCGGGATACGTGGGCTACGAAGAGGGCGGCCAACTCACCGAAGCGGTGCGGCGCCGACCCTACGCCGTGATCCTGTTCGACGAGGTGGAGAAGGCCCACCCCGATGTGTTCAACGTAATGCTGCAGATCCTCGATGACGGCCGCGTCACCGATGGCCAGGGCCGCACGGTGGACTTCACCAACACGCTGCTAATCCTCACAAGCAACATTGGCAGCGCCTCGATCCTGGATCTGGCAGGCGATCCAGCCCGCCACGGCGAAATGGAGGCCCGGGTAAATGAGGCCCTCAGAGGTCACTTCCGGCCTGAATTCCTCAATCGGCTTGATGAATCGATCATCTTCCACAGCCTCAAGCAGGAGGAATTGCGCGAGATCGTGGAGCTGCAAGTGCAGCGGCTGGCCAGGCGCCTAGACGACAAAAAACTGGGGCTGCAGCTCAATGCCGATGCCCTCGACTGGCTTGCCGGTGTGGGCTACGACCCGGTGTATGGAGCCCGGCCGCTCAAGCGGGCTATCCAAAGGGAGCTGGAAACCCCTTTAGCCAAGGGAATCCTGGCCGGGACGTTCACCAGCGGCCACACCATCACGGTGGATGTTGCAACCGAAGGCGAGGCACGCCAGCTGCGCTTCCAGCAAAGCGAGCCGGCCAAGCTACCGGTGCTGGTGTAGCTCACTGCAATAGCTGGTCCGAAAAGCTGCTGCGGGCCCGGATCACCAGGTCCGCCACATGCTCAGGCGCTGCGGGCTGCAGCTCTCCAGCTGCTACAGCTCGATAGTGATCTGCCACCAACCAGGCGCTAGTGCGGGGATCGCCAGCAAAGCGGGGAATTAGGTGGAGGTGCAAATGGGGCGCACCCTCGCCAAAAGCAATCGCATAAACCCTGTCGCAGCCGGTTTGCTCCTTGAGCAGAGCGCTGGCGGAGCGCACAGCAACCCCCCAGGAGGCTGCCTCCTGGTCGTTGAAATCAGCCGGGCCCGCTACATGGCGGAGACTATCTAGGAGCAGCCAACCAACCAGGGGGGCGAGGTCGGGATGGTGGCGCAACAGCCAATGGGAACCGCGACCGATTTCATAAACTCCCCGCGCTGCGGGGTCGTCATGAATTCTGCAGATAGGACAGGGGGTGCTGCTGCTCATGGATCTAATCAAACGAATGGAGCCCTAAGAACCCAATAGGTGAAGTGTCAGCAACCGCTCGCTGCCCCTTCTGCGGTGCTCCCACAGATAAACAGCCTGCCAGGTGCCAAGTAAAAGACGGCCAGCCTCAAAAGAAAGGCTGAGCTGACTGGTGGTGAGGGCCGTACGAATGTGGGCCGGCATGTCGTCGGAGCCTTCATCAGCGTGTACGTAGGGTCGCAGTTCCCCACGGCCGCTGACCGGACGGATGCCCTCCTCGGGCACGAGGGCTCGCAGGTAGCTGGAAAGGTCGCGCAGTACGCGCGGGTCGGCGTTTTCGTTGATAGTTAGGCTGCATGAGGTGTGCAGACACACCAAGTTGAGCAGCCCTTGCTCCATGCCACTGGAGGCCAAGGCGGCGTTAAGTCGGCCAGTGAGGTCGGTAAAGCCCTCGCCTGGGGTCACCACCCGCAGGGTCTCGAGGCTTTGGCGAAGCATGCAGATGGATATGTTTCAGATCATCCATAGCATTCTGCCTAAGATAGGTTGATACCCATCCAGTGCCCCGAGAGGCTGCCATGCGCATATTACTTTCCTTGTTGATCGTTTTACCTGGCCTGGCAGCTACCGCCCCAGCCGCCCAAGCCCAGCGCCAGGTCTCGAAAATAGGCGACATCTGTCCCATGGGGTACGTAGACATGCTGAACGGCAAGTGCAGCACCCTGGGGCTGATGACTTACACGGTGCAACCCACCAATGGCAAGGCCTGCGCTGCAGGCTGGATGAACGTAGGCGGAAACTACTGCCGCAAAAAGTGAATTTTTCTAGCTACAAACACTTCAACGCAGCCGATTGCCCGGCTCTTACGCTTCTCTATGACGGGGGTTGCCCCCTGTGCCTGCGGGAGGTGGAGCTACTTGGCCGCAAAGACAGGCAGCGCCATGGGGAGTGCCTAAAACTCGCTTTCGTGGACATCGATCAGCCCGAATACAACCCAGATAGCTACGCCGGCATCAGCTATAGGGAAGCTATGGGGCGGATTCACGCCATTGATGCCAGTGGTGCAGTGCTGCGTGACG
>NZ_JAGQCR010000011.1:0-27276 GCF_024346295.1 Cyanobium sp. BA20m-14 | reverse complement strand
TCGCCGAAGGACACCGTGCCGCTGGCACTCAGATCCTGAGCCGAGGCATCAGCAGCTTCCGTGAAGCCGAAGTTGGCCACATCACCGATGGTGGGTCCGTCATTGGTGCCGGTAATGGTGATCGTCAGCGTCGACGTATCCGTTCCGCCATTCCCATCACTCACCAAATAGCTGATCGGCGGCACACTGCCGTCGTAGTTCGCGACTGGCGTGAATGTGTAATTGCCATTGCCATCAATGGTGATCGTGCCCACACCAGCAATCGTCGCTGTCTCACCAGGCAGATAAACCTTCGGGTCACCAGGCACGCTGAACTGCGTCACCACTGGCGTTCCGCCATCTGGATCCACCACGTTCAACAGCACATTCCCCGTTGCCGGGTTGTCTTCGTTGATCGTCTGGCTTTCATCCCCATCCACCGGCGGATCATTCACCGGCGTCACCGTGATGCTCAGCGTTGAGGTCGCGGTTCCACCCGCCTGATCCGACAACGCATAGGTGATCGGCGGCACGCTGCCGTTGTAGTTCTCAACCGGCGTGAACGTGTAGTCGCCGTTGGCCGCGATCGTGATCGTGCCGATGCCGTCGATCGTGGCCGTCTGGCCGGGCTGGTAGACCGTGGGATCACCGGGAATCGTGAACTGCGTCACCACAGCCGGACCACCGTCCGGATCCTCCACATTCAGGAGGACATTGCCCGTTGCGACGCCGTCCTCATCGATGGTCTGGGTCTCATCGAGGTCCAGAGGGGGAATGTTGGCCGCCGTTGGCTCCGGCGGAGGCGCCAACGGGTTCGGTGTAGCCAACGTCGGATCGCTCTGCGCCACACCCGTTTGCACCACGGACGGCTGCTGCGGTGCAGCGTTCGTGGTGCTAGTGCCGCCAATGCCACCACCACCGCCGCCTTCGGGATCGGTCTCCGGATCATCCACATTGGTGGTGACGTCCTGGACACCAGGGCCTGACTCAGGGGCATCTTCAATGGGAGTGTTGTCTTCTCCCTCACCGGTCGGGGTGTTGCCCTCGTCGGTGGCACCCGTGCCGCCCGCTAAGTAGGTCTCGCCCTCGGGAGGCTGGTTGACCCTATTGCGACTTTCCGAATCGCCCTCGTTTTCGCCAGTGAAGTTCGTGAATTGCATCGAATCCATGGGTATTGCCGCGAAGGAACGAAACGGGGGACAGGCCGAGGCAGCTGCGCACAGCGACCCATCGGGTTCTGTATCCAAGGTATGCACAGCGGAGCGCCATGCCTAGGGGAAAAACCGTTCAGCAGAGCCACTGCAGAACTGCGGCAACAAATCCGCCAATAAAAAACCCCAGATTGACTGCAGAGCAATCGATCTGGGGTTTCTGAGAGGTCGCTGAGAGTTGGGAGCGAATGGCCCTCAGCGCGATTCGCGCAGGGCCGAATCCAGGGTGCGGGTGAACGGCTGGAAGATGTAGCGCAGCACGCTGCGCTGGGGGCCCTTGATGTCGGCCACCAGGGGCATGCCAACGGAGATCGGGTACTTGCGGTTGGCCACATCCACAAATTGGCGATCCAGCTGGATGCGGGCCTTGTAGTAATACTTGCGGTCGTCGGGGTCTTGCACCGAGTTACCGCCGATGCTCAGCACCCGGCCGGGCACCGAGCCATAGATGGTGGAATCAAAGGGCTGGAGTTTTACATCCACCTTCTGACCGGGCTTCACAAAGCCGATATCAGACGAGGGCACCCGCACCTCCACCAGCCGCTGGGTGCTGTTTGGCACCACCGACAGCACCACCGCACCAGGACCCACAACGCCACCGGGGGCCTTGAAGCGCAGGTCGCTCACCACACCGTCAACCGGGGCCGTGATCTTGGTGCGCTCCAACTGGTTGCGCACCTTCTTGATGTTTTCGGCAACCACGGCCTCCTCATTCACTAGCTGGGCAACTTGGGAGTTCTGCTCGAACACCAGACCCGACTTCACGCCATTGAGGTTTGCCTCCGCCTGGGAGAGAGCCTTGAGCGACTCATTGCGGGCACCGCGCATCTCGGCCAGCTTGGTATCGATATCGAGCAGGTTGAGGCGGGAAGCGGCTCCGGAGGCCACCAATCCAGCCCACATCGCTCGCTGCTTTAGATAGAGGGCAATCTGGCTGTTGAGGCCCGAAACCTCAGCTCGCTTCTCCCCCACCACGGCCTGAGCCGCCTTTATCTGGTCTTCGCGGTTGTCCATGCGGCTGTTGAGCAGGTCCACCTGGGCCTGGCTCACCTTGTTGCCCTGCTTGATGCCCTCGGTGGGAGGCAGCACCCGCTCACCACGGATGGCCGCCTGCAGCTGCTGTTGCTGCAGCAGCAGGTTTTTTAGCTGTTGCTCAGTAGCGCGGTATTCGCTTTCCACCAGGTTGGGGCGCAGCTCCAGCATCACCTGGCCCTCGCGCACCTCATCGCCGTCGCTCACATCCACCCGCGACACAATGCCGCCCTCGAGGTGCTGCACCACATTCACCTCTCCTTTGGGAATCACCTCGCCGGAGGCATTCACCACCTGGGTGATGGGGGTGAGCGCCGCCCAGGGGAAGAAGATCAAGGCCGCCGCGCCGAGCACATAGAGGCTGAGCCGCAGGTAGCGGTTGTCTGGTTTTTCCTCCAGCTCCAGGGCCTGGCTAAGGCGGCTGCGGCCCACCAGGGTGATCGCATCAGGGCTGTCCATGCCGGGCAGCCGGGCCAGCAGGCCGCCGGCGGGCGGAAGGGCCAAGGAAGAGGAATCAGCAGGGTCGCTGCCAGAAATGGAGTTGGGGCCGTTGACGGGTATGGAGGTCATGACGAGGAAGGGGTGCGGTGAAATAAAGAAAAGGGATCAGGCTGCTTTCTGTTGCATACGCGCTCGCAGCTCCTCAGCCGTGCCCTGGAACGAGGTGACGCCTTTATCAAGGATGCAGAGACGATCAGCCTTCTCCAGCAGCAACTTGTTGTCGGTGGCCAGGATGATGCTGCGGTCCTGACCGCTGAAGGTGCAGCGCCGCAGCGAGGGCAGGGCCTCCAGCACCGCCTGGAACTGATCCGGGGCCAGACCCTGGCTGATGTCGTCGATCAACAGGATCGGCGTGTCCTTGATCAGGGCCTGGGCCAGGGCCATCAACCGGCGCACCCCATTGGGCAACTGATAGACGACCTCATCGGTGAGAGACGTGTCGAAGCCGTCCGGCAAGCAATCGAGGAAATCAAGCAGGCCCAGGCTGGCGCAGATCTGGCGCACCCCAGCCACGGTGGCGTCTGGATTCATGGCCGTGAGGTTGCTCCAGATCGTGCCGGGCAGCAACTGGCTCTGGGGCATCAGGTAGGCGATGTTGCGCTGGATCGCCTCGGCGCTGAACTGGCGGTAGTCCTTGCCATCAAACAGCAGGGTGCCGCTCACCAGCGGATAGAGCTGGTCAACAACCCGCAGCACCGTGCTCTTGCCGCAGCCGGCATTGCCTGTGATTGCCAGCAGTTCGCCCGGCGCCACCGAAAGCGACACCCGGGTGATAGCCAATACCCCTTCGCCGCCAAGACGGCAGGCAGCTGAATCAAGCAGGATCGAGCCGCGCATGCGCGGGGCACTCACCAAGGCACCGGCAGAGCGATTGCTGCTACGCAGCTTGAAGAATTGATCCAGCTGGCCATATTGCTTGCGCATCGAATCGAAGCGCAGCAATGCATTCATCAGCTGCTGAAACGGCGTAAATACCCTGAACACAAAGAACATGGCGGCGATCAGGTTGCCCATGGCCGCCGGACCCTGGTCGTTGCTGTAGGCCATCCACACCCCCACGGCCAAGGTGAGCACCCCTGCCAGCTGGGCGATGGTGCTGGTGATCACCTGCAGGCGACCCACCTGACGGTTGATCGTGAGAGCGCTGCTTGTGCTCTGGGCCGAAAGGCCCCGCAGCCGCTGCAGCCACACCCACTCCACATTGGCCAGCTTCACCTCGAGGAAGCGATTCACCAGCTCCTGCTGTGCTTGCAGAATGCCGATGCCCGTAGCCAGGTTGAGCTCGGAGGCACCGGTGTAGTAGCGCGATAGCAGCCACACCAGCAGGCCGCTCAGCACCATCAGCACCAGCGGCACAAACACCAGCGGCCCGGCGATCAAGGCGATGGCCCCCAGGTAGATCACCACAAAGGGAAAATCCAGACAGGCCAGGGCCAGGGGTCCCTGCAGATAGGCCAGCAGGCCGTCGAGGTTACTCAGCCGGTTGGTGAGACCGTGCTGGCCGAGGGTCTCGATTTGGCGGTAGTCGAGACCGAACAGCTTCTCCACCAGATTCACGCCCAGCAGGGCATCGAGCCGGCCCGAGAGCTGGGAGAGCAGGGTGGTGCGCCACTGGCGCAAGATCCAATCCAGCACAAACAGCACCACCGCCCCCAGGAAGATCCAGAAGGTGGAGAGCAGGCTCGTGCTGGGGATAGATACGTTGTAGATCGCCCGGATGTAGAAGGGCAGCGTGAGCGCCAGCAACGCCAGGGCGAAGCTGATCCCATACAGCACCGAAATCCGGTTGGTGAACCGATAGAGGATCTGCTGCTGCAGGGTCACCCGCTCAGTGCTGCCCTTGTCCTGCAAGAAAACCAACCAACCACCGGTGGGCAGGCTGTAGAGGTCGGTGCGGCCGTTGACATTGCCCGCCACCAGCTCGCCCTTGCTGGTGCGCGAGAGCACGTAGGGCAGGTTGTCTGGCCCCACGTACAGGGCCGGCAGCAGCTGGGGATTGAGCTGGCTCCAGCTCTCTAGTCCCTCAATACGGCTGCCATAGCCGAGCCTCAGCAGCAGGTTGCGGGCATCCACCAGGTCCATCTGGCGGGGGTCGCTGCTGATCAGCTCAAACAGCTCATCGGGACGGCCCGTCCACAGCATCTGCTGCAGCAACAGCCTTACGCAGAAGGCCATCGGCGCTTCCGCGCTGAGGGTGAGGTCGCGCAGCAACATGGCGCGGGAAGGGGAACTGGTCATGCGAACACCTCCCGGCCCTGGGCCGGCATGTCGATTTGTTGGTCACTCACCGAGCCGAGCACCCGGCCAGCGCCACTGATCAGCACGGTGGTCCGGCCCTTGGTGCGGCCCAGAATCCGCTGCAGGCCGTCGATAAACTCCTTGCCGTAAGAGCAGTCGCTGAGGTCGAGCAGCAGCAGCTGAGGGGAGCGGGCCAGGGCCGTCACCACCTGGAACAGCTGCTGGCAATCGCGCGAAAGGCCGGTGGGCAACGAGGTGCCCATGGCCGTGCTGTAGCCCTGAGGCAAGCTGCGAACAGTTGTGTCGAGCCCGGCGAGGAAGGCCCAGAACAGGGCCCGGCGCTGGTAACGGCGGGGCTGGTAGCTGGTGATGTTCTGCAGCAGGGTGCCATCGAAGAAGTCCCGGGAGGGATCCACATAGGCGATGCCATCCCGCAGGGCCTCCCGGTGGTAGCTGCCTATCGGCAGGCCATTGAGCTGGAACCGGGGGTCGGCCTCGATCTGGATCAGAGCCATAAATAGGTGGCGGGCGCTGGCGCCAAATTGCTGATCGCGCAGCAGGGCCACCGAACCATTGGGAATCACTGCCAGGGGCTGGCCATCGATCGCCAGGCTGAGGACACCATCGGCCGGCAGGGCCAGTTTTTTGTCACCGCCTTCAGCTTCTACCGGTGTAGCCATCAGGGCGTCGTATTCATCGCGGGAATGGGCCAGGCGGCGGTAGCTGTTCCAGAGGCCCATGGCCTGCTGCCAAGGGTTGAGAATCTTGCCGGCCAGCAGCAGGGCTGCCGCCAGGGCACCCACCAGCAGCCTTCCCTGGATCACCAGCAGGGCACCCCAGGTGACAATGCCCGCAAAGGTGAGCTGGCTCATCAGGGCACCAAAGGCCTGATATGTGCCGCTGAATTTGTTGTTCACCATGCGCTGCCAGGCCAGCTCCTCCTGGCGCTGCTCGTTGCCCACCAGAAACTGACGGCCCAGGCCATTCGACTTGATCAGGTCGATCGAGCCCATCAGCTTGGTTTGGTAGCTGAGCCGCTCCAGCTCCAGCCGGTCGCGCTCCTTGCTGATCCCCTCGTAGTCGCGAGCGAAGGCCAAGGCCCTCAGCAGGTAAATCACGATGGCGATCACGGCCACGATGCCCACGCTGCCTGCAATCAAGAACAGCACCAGCACAAACAGCAGCGAGAACACCAAGTCGATCGCCGTGGTGAGCGACTGCAGGGCACTCTCATCGCGCAGCAGGTTGATGCTGTTGAGCCGCTCCAAGTGGGTGGCGGGCGAGACGCTCAGATAATCGCTCAGGCGCATCTGTGAGAAGCGCGCCAGCCCCTCAAGGCGCCGCTGGTGCTCTAGCCGGGCGCCGTCACCACCGGTGAAACCAAGCCGGACCGTTTTGAGCCAGCCGCCCAGCACCATCAAAAGCACCACGGCCACCGTCATCACCACCAGGCTCGACATCGAGCCACTCGGCAAAACCGACGTGTAAACGATATTGATGTAGAGGGGGGATGCCAGTTCCAGCAGGTTGATCAACACCGAGGCGATCAAAATGGGCCCAATCTGATACTTACTCCAATCAACCGCGCCAAGCGACTGAAAAAAGCGGTGGTTAACCAGCTCTTGGATCAGCTCCACATTGGTGCGCCAGCCATCCTGGATCCCGTTGATCAGCAGGCTTGGAGCCTGGGCCAGGGCATGCAAGTTGGATCGGCTCGGATCTCTCGGCCTACTCACCATATCAACTCACCAATCAGATCAAAGCTAAGTTCCCCAAATTGCTTTTGGTCTAATCGTCAGGAAAAGTCAGACAATATTCCTTAATTTATTCAGGCAATAGCCGGCTAGATTTATTTTGAAAGCACTACGGCGCCCCGCGCCGTACCCGTTCAGAGCTGAGCTATGTACCGGTTCCGTCTGAGTTCGGAGCAAGTCCAACTGGAGCTTGTTGCCAATGGCAACAGTGCCCGCCTGCCATTTCAGGTGATCGGTCCCACTACCGAGGTGGCCTTTCTTGAAGAGCTGATCGAAGAAAGTCTCGGCAGCCTCACCCTCAACCCGCGCGAGCTATTTGGCTTCCTGGGCAGCGACCCTTGGATTAAGGAGGCTTTCCAGGCGCCTCAGGTTGTGGAAGGCAATCTCAATGCCGCCGCCAGCACCGACACCAGCTTCCAGCACCAAACCCTCGGCAACAAGCTGGTGCAGGCCGGCGTGCTCGACATCGAAGAGCTGGAGCAGCTGCTAGAGGACTATCGCCCCTTTGCTGAAACCCAGCGCTTCGGCGAATTCCTACGGCTCAACCTGCAGGTGCCGCCCCAGATGCTGGATCTGCTGCTCAACCCCGCCCTGTTCGATGAGCAGGGGTTCAATGAGAAGCGCCTGGGTGAGCGCCTGGTGGAAACGGGCTGCATCACCCCTGAGCAACTTGATCAGGCCCTCGACCTGCAACGCAGCAAGGGCGGCCGCGTCGGCGAATTGCTGGCTGAGCTCGGCTTGATCTCCACCAGCACCGCCCACTTTTTCTCGCTGGCCAAAGTCAACGAAAAGGGCCAGATCGATTACCAGTCCGGCTGAGGGGGCCTAAGCGCATCGGCCATGCGGGC
Organism: Cyanobium sp. BA20m-14; assembly: GCF_024346295.1. Lineage (NCBI taxonomy): Bacteria > Bacillati > Cyanobacteriota > Cyanophyceae > Synechococcales > Prochlorococcaceae > Cyanobium > Cyanobium sp. BA20m-14. The sequence continues at coordinate 19,713 of NZ_JAGQCR010000011.1, read as the reverse complement.
AACCTGCACGATTGGCCCAACGTCGTGCACTCGCAGGATGTGGGCCCCCTGGGCAATCGCCTGGCTGCACACCGCCGCCGTGCCCCACAGCCGGGCACGGGGCCTGGGCTCGTTCAACACCGCGCCGATGAAGCGCTTGCGCGAAGGCCCCACCAGTAGGGGAAAGCCTTCCGCCGCCAGGGTGCCTAGACCCCGGAGCAGATCAAGGTTGTGGTCGGTGTCCTTAGCGAAGCCCAACCCCGGATCCCAGATCAGCTGCAGCGGGCGCACCCCCGCCGCCAGAGCCATTTCAGTGGCCGCCATTAGGCCAGCCCGCACCTCCGCCACCACATTTTCGTAGTGGGCAAGCGAGTTCATGCTGCGGCTATCGCCACGGCTGTGCATCAACACCAGGGGGCAGCCGGCAGACGCCGCCAAGCGCAGCAGGGCCGGATCACGCCGGCCGCCGCTGACGTCGTTGATCCAGTGGACGCCCGCCGCCAATGCCGCCTCGGCCACCGCCGCATGGAAGGTGTCGATCGAGAGCAGGGCGCCTGGATGGGCAGCGCGAATAGCAGTAAGAGCCGGCAGCAGCCGCTCAAGCTCCCGCTTGGGCCCCACCTCCTCGGCGCCGGGCCTGGTGCTCTGGGCGCCGAGATCCAACACATCGGCCCCCTTGGCCAGCATCCGCCCAGCAGCGCTCACAGCCTGCGCCACGCTGGCGAGGCGGCCGCCGTCGCTGAAGGAGTCGGGGGTGAGGTTCAGCACCCCCATCACTGCGGTGCGCTCGCCCCAGGCAAAACGGGGTTGATCGATCACGGGGGGCCAGTCTCAGGGAGCCAGTCTCAGCGGCCGTAGTTGACGATGCGGGCAAAGCTCACCGGATCGAGGGAAGCCCCACCCACCAACACCCCGTCGATGTCGCTCTGGGCCATCAAATCGTCGATGGTGGCAGGGTTCACCGAGCCGCCGTATTGCACCGTGACGCCGGGGTTACCCACCCAGCCCCGGATTAGGCCGCAGATGCGGTTTGCCTCCTCAGCGGCGCAGGTCTTGCCGGTACCAATCGCCCAGATCGGCTCGTAGGCCACCACCACCTGGGTGGGATCCACATCCTCAAGGCCCTGTTCGATCTGGCGGTGGATCACCCGCTCGGTTTCATTGGATTCCCGCTGGTCGAGGCTTTCGCCCACGCACAGGATCGGGATCAAGCCATGGCGCTGGGCATTGCGGGCGCGCAGGTTGATCTGCTCATCGCTTTCGCTGTAGTACTTGCGCGGCTCACTGTGGCCAACGATGGCGTAGCTCACCCCGTGCTCCAGCAGCATCGGCGCCGAGATCATGCCCGTGTAGGCCCCCTGGTCTTCCCAGTGCACGTTTTGGCCAGCAAACTTCACACCAGCACCCTCCAGGTGGCGGCAGAGCGTGGGAATCGAGGTGAAAGGCGGAGCGATCACCACCTCCCGATCGTCTGGGGAGTCGGCAATCAGGGGCCGAAACGTGGCCGCAAATACCCGCGTCTCAGCGCAGGTCATGTGCATCTTCCAATTACCCGCGATCACGGCCTTACGCATCGGCCCTCTCCAGCACTGTGAGGAAAACCTAATGGGCCGGCGGCCTGGTCCCCATAAACAGCAGCTCGCGGCCGTCGATGTCGACCGCATCACCGGGGGCCAACTGACGACCGCGACGGGTTTCGATGGCGCCATTCACCCGCACATCACCGCGCTGAATGCGCAGCTTGGCTTCGCCGCCGGTGCCCGCCAGGCCTTGGTATTTAAGGAATTGATCGAGTTTCAAGGGGCGGCTTGGGGGAGCAGCGATAGCGTGACCGCATGCTTGCACCCTCGCCGGCCAGGTTTCGACACCTCTGGCCGCTGCTGAAACCCCACCGCCGGCGCCTGCTGGCAGGTGGGCTGTGCATGGTGATCTATGTGGCCTGCTGGCCGCTGCTCGCCTGGCTGGCGGGCCAGCTGATTCCAGCCATCGGCGCTGGCAACTTCCCAGTGGTGCTGCGCACTATCGCCGCGGCCCTGGGACTGTTTTTGGTGCAAAAGGCGGCCCAGTTCGGCCAGGACACCCTGCTGGCCGGGCCGGCCCTGCGGGTTAGTCAGGAGTTGCGGCGGGGCCTATTTGCCCGCCTGCAACGGCTGGAATTCGGCGCCCTCGAGAAGCTCTCAGCGGGCGACCTCACCTATCGCCTCACCGAAGACGCGGACCGGGTGGGCGAGGTGATCTACAAAACCATTCAAGACACCACCCCCAGCGACCTGCAGCTGGTGGTGGTGCTCGGCTACATGGTGTGGCTCGATTGGCCCTTAGCCCTGGCCACCCTGCTGCTGGCGCCAGTGGTGGTGGTGCTGGTAAGCAGCTTTGGCGCCCGGGTAATGACCGCCGCCGAACGCAGTCAAAAGCAGGTGAGCGAGCTGGCGGGCCTGCTGGGCGAAGCGATCGGTGGGCTGCCCTTAGTGCGGGCCTTCGCAGCCGAACCGTGGCTGCAGCAGCGCTTCGACACCGAAATCGACCTGCACCGTCGGGCCCGCTACCGCACCCTCAAACTGCTGGCCCTGCAGCACCCGGTGGTGGGCTTTCTGGAAGCGGCCGGCATCCTCACCGTGCTGCTGCTCGGCGCCGCCCGGATTCAGGCCGGCGGCCTCAACAGCCAGGGCTTCAGCAGCTACGTGGCGGCCCTGCTGATGCTGATCGACCCGATCTCCCACCTCACCACCAACTTCAACGAGTTTCAGCAGGGCCAGGCCTCGCTGCGGCGACTGCGGGCGATCGAGGCGGAACCGGTGGAGGCTTCAGACCGCGCCTCGGCCCAGCCGCTTGGCAGCGTGCGCGGCGAGCTGGTGCTCGAGCAGGTGCGCTTCGGCTACAACCCCGCCCAACCGGTGCTGCACGACCTGGATCTGCAGGTGCGGCCTGGCCAGGTAGTGGCCCTGGTGGGCCCCTCCGGCGCCGGCAAAAGCACCCTGTTTTCCCTGCTGCTGCGCTTCAACACCGCCCAGCAGGGCCGGGTGCTGCTGGATGGCCACGACCTAGCCGATCTGCGGGCGCGGGAGCTGCGCCGCGCCGTAGCCCTGGTGCCCCAGCAAAGCAGTGTATTTTCTGGCACGGTGGCCGAAGCGATTGCCTTCGGCCGGCCCGCCAGCGAGGCTGCCATCCGCCAGGCAGCCAGCCTCGCCAACGCCGCCGGCTTCATCGAGGCCCTGCCCCAGGGCTACACCAGCCGCATCGAAGAGCGGGGCAGCAACTTCTCTGGCGGCCAGCTGCAACGGCTGGCCATTGCCCGCGCCGTGCTCGGCAACCCGGCGGTGCTGCTGCTGGATGAAGCCACCAGCGCCCTCGATGCCGAAGCGGAGGAGGCGGTGCAGCGGGGCTTGGAGCAGGCGATGGCGGGCCGCACCGTGCTGGTGATTGCCCACCGGCTAGCCACCGTGCAGGGTGCAGACAGAATCCTGGTACTCGATGGCGGTCGCATCGTCGAACAGGGCAGTCACAATGAGCTGATGGCGCAGGGGGGCCGCTACCGCGAGCTCTGCGAGCGCCAATTCATTCATCTGCAAGCCTGATGTCTTGGGAATACCGGGTGATCCACATCAACGTGGAGAGCGGCAATCCGCCGGGTCCTCCCTCACCCAAGGCAGATAGTGAGCGGCTCGGCGGCGCCCTGAGCCCGGAGTTTCTTAAAAAGGAATTCCCGCAGCAATATGACGCCGCAGCCACCAAACCACGCCACCCAGCCGAACAGCTGCAGTTTTTTCTAAATGCCCTCGGCAAGGAAAACTGGGAGATGGTGGAAGCAGCCCAGGTGGGCCCGCTGCTGATGTTTTTCTTCAAGCGACCGGGTGGCCTGCCACCCGTATCCTGAGGGCTGAAGATTTTTTGCCACTCGTGGACAACGTCGCCCAGCAATCAGACAACCAGCCGCCCGTGCTCACCTTCGAGGGCAAGCGCTACGACCTCAACGGCTTGCCAGATGAGATGAAGGAGCTGGTGCGTGGCATGCAAGTAGCTGATGCCCAGCTGCGCATGCATGAAGACACTCTGAAAGTGCTTGCCGTTGGCCGCCAAGCTATGGCCAGCCAGCTCAACGACAAGCTGCAAAACATCACCCCCCTGCCTTGAAAAGGGTTGATGCGATGGGGGGTGGGCTCTAGCTCACCACCTTCTGAGCTTCCTTGATCAGCTCCTCAGGCAGGGTTACCCCGATCGCTGCGGCGGTGGCCTTGTTGACCATCAACTCCGTTTTGGTGAGGGGCTCGAAGGCCATCTTGGCCGGTGATTCTCCCTTCAATACCCGCACCGCCAGCTTGCCTGCTGCGTAGCCGTCATCGAAGTAGGCCCAGCCGATCGTGGCAAGGCAGCCGGGCAGCTTGATGTCGTCGGCATCCACCGAATACACGGGAATCTTCTTCTCTAGGCCCACCTTGGCGATCGAGCCGAAGCCCTGAATCGTGGCGTAATCGCCGATCTTCACGAAGGCCTCTACCTTCTTGTCGGCCAGCACTTGGGCGGCTTGCAGCACTTCGCCGGAGTTGGCCACCGACTGCTCCACAACGGTGATGTTGCGTTTGGCTGCCTCCTCCTTGAGCACCTTGGCTTCATATTCGGAGTTGGGCTCGCCGGGGTTGAAGATCAGGCCCACGGTCTTGAGCTCAGGGTTGATTTGGCGTGCCAAATCGAGCTCCTTGCCCACCGGGTTGGTGCCGATCGTGCCGACCACATTTGGCTTGTGCTGACCCACGGCACCCGGGGGCGTGCCCGCGCCGGCACCCCATGGATTGGAGCAATAGCAGAACACCACAGGAGTGGTTGCTGGGGCCACCTTCATGGCGGCCTGCAGGGGCGGTGTGCCAACCGCCAGGATCATGTCCACCTGGTCGCCCACAAACTGCTTCATCACCAAGGTGGTGTTGGGCAGCTCGCCGGCGGCATCCTTCTGGATGAAGTTGACGTTTTTGCCAGGGATGTAGCCAGCTTCTGCCAGGGCCGCTTCAAAGCCTTTGCGGGTGTTGGTTGGAGGCGGGGCTTCCACCATCTGCAGCATGCCGATGGTGGGGCCTTTGACCTTGGTGCCACCGCCGAGCTTGCCGCAGGCGGAGAGCACCACCGTGCTCACGGCGCCGGCCCCTGCCAGGGTCAGAAATTCACGACGCTGAAGACCCATCTGTGGCACTTGAAGACTGCGGCGCAACTATGGCTGCTCCATACATCGCCCGCAACGCCGCCGGGTCGAGATATTCACGCTCGGCAGCATTCCAGTCGCCGATCAAGCCCCCCTCATGGAGCATCACTAACCTGTCGCCGTGGCTCAGGGCCTGCTCGAGGCTGTGGGTCACCATCAAGGCGGTAGTGCCCAGCTGACGAACTAACCTCTCTGTGAGCGCCATCACCGTTGCTTCGGCCCGGGGGTCAAGGGCAGCGGTGTGCTCATCAAGCAGCAGCAGATCCGGTGAACCCAGGGTTGCCATCACCAGGCTGAGGGTCTGGCGCTGGCCGCCGGAAAGCTGACCCACCGGTTCATCGAGGCGGTCGGCTAGGGGCAAGCCCAGCTCGCCCAGCAGCTCGCGGTAGCGCCTGCGGTCGCCGCCATTGGGATGGATGCCACCAAAGGCACTAATCAAAAAACCCGCTGCAAACCTGGCTGGCCTGTTACGCCGCTCCGCCAACCGCAGGTTTTCTGCCACGGTCAGCCCCGGACAAGTTCCCTCCAGAGGGTTTTGCATCACCCGGCCGATCCAGCGAGCCCGCTGGTGATCTCGCAAGCGGTGCAGGGGGCGACCGCCCAGGTGGATACGGCCAGCGCCGTGGCGCAGGGTGCCAGCCACCAGATTGAGCAGGGTGCTCTTGCCGGAGCCGTTGCTGCCAATCACCACCAGAAACTGGCCGGGGGGGCAGCTCAGCGAGAAACCGCTGAACAATTGCCGCCAGCCCGATCCAGGCAGAGGATGGCCCCAGCTGAGCTCCTCAACGCTGAGACCAGGGGTGCTGAGATGAGGGGTGCTGAGATGAGGGGTGGAACTCATTGCTCCTGCCTCCCCTGGTCTGCCGAAAGACCCGGTATGCGCAGCCGTCCGAAGGCCAGGGCGATCAGCAGCAGCAAGGCCGTTGCCAGCTTGAGATCAACCGGTTCGAGGCCCAACTGCAGGGCGATGGCGATCATGGTGCGGAACAAAATCGCCCCCACCGCCACCGCCAGCAGGGACCAGGGCAGCGAGCGCGGCCGCAGCACCGCCTCGCCAATGATCACCATGCCTAGTCCCAGGATCAACGAGCCGATCCCCATGGTCACATCGGCAAAGCCCTGATAGGTGGCAACCAGCGCCCCGGCCAGGGCCACCAGACCATTAGCAGCGGCGATACCCACCGTGAGCCCGCGGCGCTGGTTGATGCCGTTGGCGCGGGCCATGGTGGGGTTGTTGCCCAAGGCGCGCAAAGACAAGCCGAAATCTGTGGCCATCAGGAAGGAGATCAGCAGGATCATCCCAACGGTCGCCAGGGTTAATCCCACGGCCCATTGACCATCCAGGCCAAGGCCCAGATCGGGGAGGGCCAGAATTCCAGCAGGGGTTTCAGACAGGGGGATGTTCGAGCGCCCCATCAGCCTCAGGGTGATCGAATAAAGGCCCGTGGTGGTGAGGATGCCTGCACACAGATCAGGCACACCCAGCCGGGTGTGGATCAGGCCGGTAACCATGCCAGCCAGGCAGCCAAATAAGATAGCCAGCCCCAAGGCCACCGGCACCGGGGCACCCTGGCTGATCAACACCGCAGCGGTGCCACCTCCCAGGGCAAAGGAGCCATCCACCGTGAGGTCTGGGAAGTTGAGGACGCGCAGCGTCAGGTAGGTGCCTAGGGCCAGGCCGGCATAGGCCAGGCCCTGGTCGTAGGCACCAATCCAAAGAGAAAACATGGCTGCATTGTGCCTAGCAGCGGCCGATTGGCTTAAGCCAAGGGGGCAAGATCCTCGAAACGAAACACCTGGCGGCCGGCCGGCGTTTCGCCATGGGCCTCGGTCTCAACCACCCGCTCGCTCAGCACCCAGGGGCCAGCCTCGGTCAGCGGCACAAAGGTGTCGGTGAAGCGGCTGGTGCCACCCTTGGCTTCGCCGCTGGCGGGGTCGCTGTACTGGCTGGTGTAGCTGCGGCTCAGGTAGCCGCTGCCGGTGTCTGTGGTGCTCTCGGTGAAGATCGTCACCACGGTGCCGTGGATGTGGCGATGCACCATCGTCACCACGTCGTTCTGGATCCGGTAACGGTCACCGGTGTTCTTGCCGCCCACGATCACCTCGGTGCCAACGGCATCGGTATCGCCAGCGTTGAAGGTGTTGGCGCCATGGGTTTGCTCAAAGCTGCGGCGCACCCGGTGGATCGCCACCTCCCACAGTTGGGAAGCCAGGGCCTTGTGAATCTCCTCATCGGCGACGCCAGCGACCGTGGCCTTGAGGTCGGCGCCTACCACGAAAGTTCCATCGACCCGCTTACCATTTTCACCCCCATCACCGTCTTGCTCCCAGATGCAGCGGCCCTGATAGCCACCAAAATCCGGTTCCCAGGTGTAGCGATTTTCATAGGCGGCCCGGAAAGCCGCCGTGCAGTCGCTGCCTGAGGTGATCTGGTTGCTGACTTGGGTGCTGGCTGTCAAGGCGGGATCTATCGGATCCCTAACCCTAACGAGTGAGTCCGGGGTGTATGTCCTGCAGGGCATTCACCTCAATCTTCTGCTGCTGCAACGCCGTGATCGCCTCGACAGCGGCCCGGGCCCCGGCCAGGGTTGTCACCGTCGGCACGGCGTAGTCGAGGGCGGCCCGGCGCAGATATTTGTCGTCGTGGGCAGCCTGGCGGCCGATCGGGGTGTTGATGATCAGCTGAATGCGGGCCGAGCGAATCGCGTCTTCAATATTGGGACGGCCCTCATGCACCTTGAGGATTGATTCCACCTGCAGGCCAGCGGCTCGCAGGGCCTCGGCGGTGCCGCCGGTGGCGATCAGGTCAAAGCCCAGCCCCACCAGTCGCTCAGCCACCGGCAGCAGGGCCGGCTTGTCGCGGTCGTGGGTGGAGAGAAACACCGTGCCGCTGGTGGGCAGGGCCTCGCCTGCGGCCAACTCGGCCTTGGCATAGGCCATGCCGGCGCTGCTGGCGATGCCCATCACCTCGCCGGTGCTGCGCATTTCAGGGCCCAGCAACGTGTCGGAACCAGGGAAGCGCTTGAACGGCAGCACCGCCTCCTTGACGGTTTGCAGAGGCGGGATGGGCTCGGCCGTGAGCCCCAGCTCCGCCAGGGTGCGGCCGGCCATCAGCTGGCTGGCCACCTTGGCCAGGGGCACGCCGGTGGCCTTGGCCACAAACGGCACCGTGCGGGAAGCACGGGGATTGGCCTCGATGATGAACACCCGCTCGCCCTGCTCCGGGTCGTTCTGGACGGCGAACTGCAGGTTGATCAGGCCGCGCACCCCAAGGGCCAGGGCCAGGGCCCGGCTCCACTCGCGGATCGTGGCCAGGGCTGCCTCGCTCAGGCTCACCGACGGCAGCCAGCAGGCCGAATCGCCCGAGTGGATGCCCGCCGGCTCGATGTGCTCCATTACACCGCCGATCACCACTACCCCCTCCCGATCGCAAAGGGCATCCACATCCACTTCGATGGCGTTATCGAGGTATTGGTCGATCAGCACTGGGTGGTCGGGCTCCACCTGCACCGCTTCCACCATGTAGCGGTTGAGCTCGGCTTCGTCGTAGACGACCTCCATGGCGCGCCCGCCCAGCACGTAGCTGGGGCGCACAACCACTGGATAGCCCACGCGCGCAGCGATGGCCCGGGCCTCGGCCTCACTGCGGGCCAAGCCATTGCGGGGCTGGCGGATCTCCAGCCGGCGCAGGATCGCTTCAAATTGCTCCCGGTCTTCGGCGGCGTCGATCGATTCAGGTGAGGTGCCCCAGACGCGAGTTCCGGTGGCCAACCCCTCGGGCGAAGCCAGCCAGCGCAGCAGCGGGATCGCCAGCTTGAGAGGTGTCTGGCCGCCGAACTGCACGATCACCCCCTCGGGATGCTCCACCTCAATCACGTTGAGCACGTCTTCGAGGGTGAGGGGCTCGAAATAAAGCCGGTCGGAGGTGTCGTAATCCGTTGACACCGTCTCCGGGTTGCTGTTCACCATCACGGTGGCGAAGCCCTCGGCCTGCAGAGCGAAGGAGGCGTGCACGCAGCAATAGTCGAATTCGATGCCCTGGCCGATGCGGTTTGGCCCGCCGCCCAGGATCATCACCTTGCGGCGGCTCTCCGGCTGCACCTCGTTTTCGGGCGGCACGATTTCCAGCTCACCTGCCGCATTGAGCCGCTCCAGCGGCCGCTCGTAGGTGGAGTAGTGATACGGAGTGCTGGAGGCAAACTCCGCCGCACAGGTATCGACGGTTTTGAACACGGCATTGATGCCCAGCCCCTGACGGTGGCGCCGCACCGTGAGTTCATCGCTGCCAGTGGCCCAGGCGATCTGGCGATCTGAGAAGCCCAGCTGTTTGAGCTCCAGCAGGGCGGCGGCATCGAGTTGCTCGAGCTGGCGGCCCCGCAGCAGCCGCTGCTCAGCCTCGAGAATGCAGCGCAGCTTGGCCAAAAACCAGGGATCGATGGCGCTGAGCTGGTGGATCTCGTCATCGCTGCGGCCGACGAGCATCGCCTCGCGCACGGCGAAAATCCGCTCAGGCGTGGCTGTGCGCAGGGCCCGCTCCAGGGCGGTGGGATCTGGGGCAAGCGTGGGATCACTTGCGGCATCGGGGCGATCACAGCCCCAGCCGGCATGGCCCGTTTCCAGGGAGCGCAACGCCTTTTGGAACGACTCCTCAAAGCAGCGGCCGATCGCCATCGCCTCCCCCACCGACTTCATCGAGGTGGTGAGCACCGCCGGGCTACCGCGGAACTTCTCAAAGGCGAAGCGGGGAATCTTCGTGACCACGTAATCAATCGTGGGCTCGAAGCAGGCCGGGGTGGCACCGGTGATGTCGTTGACGATTTCGTCGAGGGTGTAACCCACCGCCAGGCGGGCGGCGATCTTGGCGATTGGAAAGCCTGTGGCCTTCGAAGCCAGCGCCGAGCTGCGCGATACGCGCGGGTTCATCTCAATCACCACCACATCGCCGTTGGCAGGGTTGATCGCAAATTGAATATTGCTGCCGCCGGTATCGACGCCGATCTCGCGGATGATCGCGATCGACTGGTCGCGCAGTCGCTGGTATTCGCGGTCGGTGAGGGTTTGGGCCGGTGCAACGGTGATCGAATCACCGGTATGTACCCCCATCGGATCGAGGTTTTCGATGCTGCAAACGATCACCACGTTGTCGGCGCTATCGCGCATCACCTCCAGCTCGAATTCCTTCCAGCCCAGCAGCGACTGCTCCACCAGGATCTGGGAGACGGGGCTCGCCTCCAGGCCGCTTTTGCAGAAGGCGCGGAACTCCTCGGGGTTGTAGGCGATGCCACCGCCGCTGCCGCCCAGGGTGAAGGCCGGCCGGATGATGCGGGGATAGCTGCCGATGACCTCGCCCACCCGCTCCGCCTCCTCAAGGGTGTTGGCGATGCCGGAGGGACACACCGCGACGCCGATTCGCTCCATCGCCTCCTTAAAGAGCAGCCGGTCTTCCGCCTTGCGGATCGCCTGCAAGTTGGCGCCGATCAGCTCCACCCCGTGCTTTTCCAGGGTGCCGTTTTCAGCCAGGGCTACCGCCAGATTGAGAGCGGTCTGGCCGCCCATCGTGGGCAGCAGGGCATCGGGCTGCTCGATCTCAATCACCCGGGCCACCACCTCGGGCGTAAGTGGCTCGATGTAAGTGCGATCCGCCATGTCCGGATCGGTCATGATCGAGGCCGGGTTGGAATTCACCAATACCACTTCGAAGCCTTCTGCCCGCAGCGCTTTACAAGCCTGGGTGCCGGAATAATCGAATTCGCAGGCCTGGCCGATCACGATCGGCCCCGAGCCCAGCAGCAGGATGCGCCTGAGGTCCGTGCGGCGGGGCATAGGGGGTGGGCAACGCCAAACCTGCCTAGCCTCTCATGCCCCCCTGGCAGCAACTGGGGCTGGAATCGCTAACCTGATTGATAACGCTGAAGCCCTAGATGAGTGAGCTCCAGCGCCTGAAAGGGCTGCTGCCCCCTGAATTACAGAGCTGGGTGTTTGTTGAAGCGGCCGCCTCGGTGGAACCGCCCCTGATCACCATCGAGGAGATCGGTCGCGATGAAGTCGAAATTCAGGTCGACCTGGAAAGCTGGGACGGGCTGGCGATAGACCATCGCAACCTGCTGTTTTGGCACGAGGTGGGCCGCGTCCAGAACGATGCAGTACCCCGCGACGGCTGGGAAATGGCGGCCCTGGCGATCGGCCTGGGTGGAGCCATCGGTGAGCTGTGGGTGCAGGACGGCCTCCTTCTGGTGATGGCCCTGGGCCTGTCCGGCTTTGCCGGCTACCGCCTCTATCTCAAAAACAACTCCGAAAAGCGACTGCAGGACGCCATCGCCGCCGATGAGCGGGCCATCGACCTGGCCACCCGCTTCGGTTACACCCTGCCCAATGCCTACAAGAGTTTGGGCGGCGCCCTCAAGGAGCTGGTGGAGCAGACCCGCAAGAAAAAGAAGCGCGCCTTCTACGAAGACCGGCTCGAGGCACTGCGCAAGAGTGCCGGCAAGGCCCGGGCCGAAATGGCCCAGCAACAGGGCTCGCGTCAATCCGTCACCAGTGAGAACGTCTATGGCTGATTCCCCCGCTGGCAGGCCCACGACCCACCAGGATCTCGACAGCGAGCAGCTGGCCAAGCTGGCGGCAGAAGCCTGTGACGACCGCAAGGCCGTGGACATTCGCCTGATCCGGGTTGACGAGGTGTCGTCGTTGGCCGATTGGTTTGTGATCTGCAGCGGCCTCTCCGATGTGCAGGTGCGGGCCATCGCCCGCTCGGCTGAGGATCAGATCGAGGAAACCACCGGCCGGCTACCCCTACGGCGCGAAGGCCAGAAGGAGGGCCGCTGGATGCTGCTCGATTACGGCGAAGTGATTGTGCATGTGCTCACCCCCAGCGAGCGCACCTACTACGACCTCGAATCCTTCTGGGGCCACGGTGAACAGGTGCGCTTCGTAAGCTCATTTCCAACAGTTTCTCCCTGAACGCCATGCCGTGCCCGGTGCCGCCCGAGCAACGGCCCCTGCAGGAATACGAGCAGTTGCTGGCCTCCTGGTTTTTTGTTTGGCCGTCCCACGACCTGCCAGGTCTGTTGCGCCCTTTAGCCACCAGCTGGCTGTTGCTGCTGCCCCTCTCCACCTTGGTGGCTAGCGGCAGCTGGGTGTTGCGCCACCACCCGGCCCAGCTGGTGCTGGCGGGCATGGTGGCTGCAGTGGCGCTGCCGATGCTGCTGCTCGTGCGCCAGTGGCTCGGATGGAACTACGTGCACCGCCGCCTGGTCTCCGAGCGGGTCGAATACGAGGAATCGGGTTGGTACGACGGACAAGTGTGGGAAAAGCCCCTGGCCTGGCGCCAGCAGGACCTGCTAGTGGCCCAGCACCAGGTGCAACCGGTGCTGCGGCGGCTGCAACAGGGCGCAGCCCTGGCGGTAATCCTGGCCCTAGTGGGGGCAAGCCTCTGTCAGGCTCTTTGAGATCAGCTCCTGGGCTCTTGTGACCCTGTCCTCCAGTTTCGGTGGCACCGCCCGCGGGGGCGTCCCTCCCCTGGAGGTGCGGCTGCTGCGCAACGGCATCGTCGAATCGCGCCACCGGGTGCACGCGGTGGTTTGCGACGGCCGCGGCCGAGTATTGATGCGGGCAGGCGATCCCCAGCAGCTGAGCTTTGTGCGCTCTGCCCTAAAGCCCTTTCAGGCCACGGTTTTTGTGAGCAGTGGCGCCGCCGACCATTGCAATTGCGGCGAGCGGGGCCTGGCGATCGCCTGCGCTAGCCACACCGGCACGGCCATGCACGCCCGCGAGGCCTTCAAGCTGCTTTGGGGCGCTGAAATCGAGGCCGAGCAGCTGCAATGCCCCGTGCCCGACTGCGGCAAAAGCCCCCTTGAGCACAACTGTTCCGGCAAGCACGCCGCCTTCCTGGCCACCTGCCGGCAACTGAACTGGAGTACCGAGAGCTATCTACAAAAAGAGCATCCTCTCCAGCAGGAGGTGCTTAAGCGCGTAGGCGATTTGCTCGCCCTGCCCGCCGCCGAGCTGCTCACCGCCCGCGACGACTGCGGCGCCCCCACCCTGCAGCTGCAACTTGCCCAGATGGCCCTGCTCTACGCCCACCTGGGCGCCGGCAGCCAGGCCGACCTGGAGCGCCTCAGCCGGGCGATGCTGGCTCACCCCGAACTGGTGGCAGGGGAGGGACGCTTTGACACCGAACTGATGCGCGGCGGCCATGGTCAAGTGGTGAGCAAGGGCGGAGCTGAAGGCATCCAGTGCCTCAGCCGCGTCGGCGAAGGCATGGGGGTAGCGATCAAGGTGGAAGACGGCTCCGCCCGAGCCAAGCAAGCCGTAGCCCTGCACCTGCTCGAGCAGCTCGACTGGCTAACGCCGATAGCTCTCGAAGAGCTGCGCACTCGCTTCTTGATCCCAGCCCCCCATCTGCGCCTGGAAGTGATCGGCGAGCTGCGCTTCGACTGAGCGCCAGTACTAGGCACTTCGACTGGTATGGTTAAGAGGTCGACGCGGGGTAGAGCAGTCTGGTAGCTCGTCGGGCTCATAACCCGAAGGTCGCGAGTTCAAATCTCGCCCCCGCCACCACTTCCCAAAGCCCCGGCAGTCTCCTGTCGGGGCTTTGTTGTTTGAACATTCACCTCCGCTGCCCCAGCGATCACCGCCCAGAAAATGGCCATCCCCGCCAGCGTGACCCAGCCCGACGCCATCGTGGTGGGCTCCGGCGCTACCGGCGGTGTGGCTGCCATGGTGCTGGCCGAGGCGGGGCTGAGGGTGCTGGTGCTGGAGGCCGGTCCCGAGCTCTCATCCCGTCAGGCCTTCGGCAGCGAACCGCTTAATACGGCCCGGCGTGTGGCCAGCATCGCCAGCGGCCAGCAACGCATGCAGCGCCACCATCCGGGATTCTGGAAACACAATCCCCAGCTGTTCGTCGATGAGCGGCTCAATCCCTACTCCACCCCAGACGACGCCCCGTTTTTGTGGAGCCGGGGCCGGCAGGTGGGGGGCAAAAGCCTCACCTGGGGAGGCATCACCCTTCGCCTTTCCGACTACGAATTTGGTGCGGCTGAGCGCGATGGTCAGGGGGCAAGCTGGCCGATCGGCAGCGCCGAGCTAGCGCCTTACTACACCCGCCTTGAGCAGTTGCTGGAGGTGCATGGAGCCTGCGACGGCCTGCCCCAGCTGCCCGATGGCCACTTCCAGGCGCCCCTGCCCTTCACCCCAGGCGAGCGCCACCTGAAGCGCCGCATCGACAACGAGCTTGGCTTGCCCCTGATCCACTCGCGCGGCTTCAACCTGCACCGGGGTGCGGGCTGGCCCCGCTCCGCCAGCCAGGGGCGCACATTGGCACGGGCCCTGGCAACGGGGCGCACCCAAGTGCGCAGCAACGCCGTGGTGAGCCACCTACTGCTCGACGGCGAGCGGGCCCAGGGCGTGGTGCTGGTAGATGGCAAAACGGCAGCCCACGAGCGCATTGAGGCGCCCTTGGTGGTGCTCTGCGCCTCAACGATCGAGACCCTGCGGATCCTGCTGCACTCGAGCGAAGCCCACCAACGCGGCGGCCTAATCGATCCATCCGGCAGCCTCGGGCGCTATCTGATGGACCACATCTCCAGCAGTCGCTTCTTTTCGATTCCCGGGGTGCCGGCCCTTGATGGGCCCAGCGAACTTTCTGGGGCTGGTAGCTGCTTCATACCCAACACGGTCAACCTGGATGCGGGCAGCGAAGCTGATTTCAGTGGCGGCTATGGACTCTGGACAGCCCTACAGCGCTTTGATCCACCAGCCCTGCTGCAGCGACGCCGGGGCGAGGCGGTGGGTTTTCTGATCGGTCACGGCGACGTGCAACCCAACGCCGACAACCAGGTGACCTTGAACGGTGAACATCTCGATGCCTGGGGGTTACCCACCGCCCACATCACCTGCCGCTGGGGTGCAAACGAGCAGCGCCTGGTGGCCCACATGCACCGGCGCATGGAGGCGGTGGTGGCAGCTGGTGGGGGGCAGATCCGGCCCATCGAAGAGCTATTTGTGCTGCCGCTGCTGGAGCCCTGGATCCGCACCAGCCTGGCGGTGAGTCCCGAGGCGCCACCACCTGGCTACTACATCCACGAACTCGGCGGCGCCCGCATGGCAAGCCAGCCCGAGGCAGGTGTGGTGAATCACCTCAACCAGTGCTGGGGCGCCCCCATTGTCCTGGTAGTCGATGTGGCCTTCTGTCCCCGTGCCGGCTGGCAGAGCCCAACCCTCACTGAAATGGCCATAACCTGGCGCGCTTGCGAAGCCGCTGCCGCCAGGTTGCGCCAAGGAGACCCCTAACCCGGTTGCGATCCGGTGTCTATCGCCACAACCGGCTTGAGCAACCCTGCTCACAATGGCAACGTCGACCTCTAAAAGGTCGGGCAAGGGAGTCTCAGGCGGAGGTTGGCCCCTCCGCCTTTTTTTTGTTATCTGCCACCAGATTTGAAAAATTCAGGGGCGCAGGAACAGGCCGTTGAGGTAGTGCTGGCTCACCCCCTGATCGGCGCAGCCGTGCTGAAACAGGAAGCTGGACAGCGCTGAGGAGATCAAGCGGTATTGATCCCACTGGGGGTGGCTGCGCAGGAACTCGCGCATGCCATCGAACAACACCTCTGGCACCTCCGCCTCCAGGCTGATGCTGCCGGCTTCTGCCTCCACTAACCCTTCTGCGCAGCTGGGTTGCTCCATACATCGTTGGAGGTGACTGCGCTCGGCTGCCATTACGAAACAAGAGGTGGGGTGACTCAGTAGGCCACATCGGTGCCAGGTCCGTCAAAGCCTGAAGGCCAGGGCGAAACCACACCGTTCTCAACTGAGATTGCCTGTGCCGGCGGCTCCATAACGGCGCAGCGAGGATTTTCAAAGCCTGCAAGGGCGGCCGCTGGTGGTGATGTCAAGGCCAGACTGAACAAAAGCAGTTATTCCCCAACTGCCAGGCCTAAACTGGCTTAGAAGCCTCATTTCTGGGGAAAACCCCTAATAAACTGGGGAAAAGACGGCAATAATGGGGAATACGGATAACCAATCAGCAGAACTGATGAGCTGGAGTCTCGCGAGACTTCCGGCGAGCTGAGAAGACTGAGCCACGCCAAACCGAGAGGGCTCAACTGCTGCCGCCCTGGCGCAGGGTTGTGGGACCGAGGGGATGGTCCGCGTGGGGGTAGGGCGGATGGTGATGGCTGTGCCCAGGGGAGTGGTCGTGATCGTGGGTGTGGCCGCCCACTGGAATCGGCACTCCATCGGGCTGGCAGGCACCGGTGCACTCGCGCTCACAGAGGTCACAGCCGTCGGTGAGCCCTTCAACGTGGTGGTGGTGGCTGTGCTGGGGCGCCCCAACCTCAGTCTCAAAGCCCAGCACCTGGGCCCGGTATTTGCAGAGCGAGCAATTCATGTTGGCGTCACCTCGCACCACCTCCGCCACCCGCTCCACAAAGGTGTCCAGCACTAGGGGGTGATCTGCCAGATAGGAGGCCTTCAGGAACTCCACCTCGGGATGGTCCTGGGCCACCCGCTCGGTGTGCTGCTGGATCCGGCTCACCAGCACCCCGGAGAACAGGAAATAGGGGAAAACGACAACCCGGCGATAGCCAAGTCTCACCACTTGGCGAAGTCCCGGCTCCACCAACGGGAAGGTGACTCCGGAATAAACCGTTTCACCCCAGCCAAAACCAAAACCCTCCACCAACATCCGCGTCACCTTGGCGACATTGGAATTGGCATCGGGGTCGGACGAGCCCCGGCCCACCACGACCAGCATTGTTTCGTGCAGGGGCACCTCTGTGGCTGCCCCATCAAGGACTTCGCGAATCCGGGCCCCGGCGGCCTGAATCATCTTCAGGTCAACCCCCAGTTCACGGCCGTAGTCAATGCGCAGACCCGTCTCCGCCGCGTAGGTATTGAGCACCGAGGGGATGTCGTTTTTGGCGTGGCCCGCTGCGAACAGCATGGCCGGCACGGCCAGCACGTGGCTTACCCCCCGGGCCCGCAGCGCCTCCAGGCCATCGCGCAGGATCGGCCTGGCAAATTCCAGATAGCCGTATTCCACAGGCACCTCGGGCAGCAGCGCTTGGAGCCCCTTGGCCAGCTCGGCAAATTCGGCCACTGCCAGCCGATTGCGGCTGCCGTGGCCGCAAACCAGCACCCCAATCGGGCCGTGGGGACCGGCACTCAGGTCGGGATGGGAGAGGGAAGCCATGGCCACTCGCACTTGAGGGCGACCCTATTCCGGGAAGCAGCGGGTCAGGATGGGGATATCCGGGCTGCCTAGCCGTCATGGCCCTGCGCCTTCCCCCATACCAGCCGTTACCGGCCCCGCGCCCGGGGGGTGAGCTGCTTGAGGTGCCCATCGCCCAGCTGCGCCCCACCCAGCTCTGCGTGGGACTGGCTGAAGTGCGCAGCAGGCTGCGTGATTTCGGGGCCGAAAATACCCGCGAACGCCGCTCCTACCTGGGCAGCAAGCCCGTGCCGCTGGTGCGCAGCGCCGATGGCAGCGTGTGGATGGTCGACCGCCACCACCGCCTACGGGCCCTGATCGAGATCGAACCCGACGCCATCGCCTTCGGCTACGTGGTGCTCGAGCTCGACAGCCCCGACCCCGAGCAGGTGCTTGCGGCCCTGCATCAACGCGGCTGGCTCTACCTCTATGACGGCAGGGGCTTGGGGCCCCTGCCCCCCAGCGCCCTGCCCGAGCAGCTCACAGGCCTGCAGGACGACCCCTACCGCAGCTTGGTGTGGAAGCTGAAGCAGGAGGGGGTGCTGGCCGCCGCCCCGCTGATTCCCTTCCACGAATTCCGCTGGGGGGCCTGGCTGCGCAGCCGCCCCCTACCGCCCTTCAGCTCCGAGCAACTCGAGCCGGCCCTGCCCCGCGCCCGCGCTCTGGCCCGCTCCCGCGCCGCTGCCCACCTGGCTGGCTGGAAGGGCTCAGGCAGTTGCTAGGCGGCGCCAGTTGCTAGGCGGCGCCAACTGCTCCAGGCTGGAGCTCCACCGCCCCCCTGCGCCGTAAATGCCATACAGCCACCTGCTGGTGCCAACCGATGGCTCCGAGCTCTCAGACAAGGCCGTGCAGCAGGCGGTGGCGCTGGGCCACAGCCTGGGAGCTCGCATCACCTTTTTCCACGCGCAATCCAACTTCCCCATCTCCCTGGTGGGCGTGGGTGAGCTGGTGGACCCCAATACGGTGATCGCCCTCGTGCAAGCCGCTCGCCATGGCGCCGAGCAAATCCTGGCGGCAGCAGCAGCCGTGGCCCAGGCCGCCGGGGTGGTCAGCGACCAGGACACCATGGTTAGCTCCATGCCCTACGCGGCAATCGTGGAGGCGGCAGGCCGCCATGGGGCTGATCTGATTGTGATGGCCTCCCATGGCCGCCGCGGCCTGGAGGGGGTGCTGCTGGGCAGCGAAACCCACCGGGTGCTTACCCACAGCAGCTGCCCGGTGCTGGTTGTGCGTTGAGCTCCGGCCATTACGCTGCCTGCGACAGCAACAGGCGTGCCGGTGGCTAAGGACGAAACGAGCAGGGGCGAAGAACTGCAGGGCCTGGGCTGGACGCCTGAGGAGGTGCGCCAATACGAGGAGCTGTGGGAATACCGGCAGCGCTGGGGCGCCATCAACCTGGAGCCAGAAGATCGGGTGTTGCTGCGGCGAGCTGAAGCTGCCCTGCCGAAGCGGGTTGCCCATGGCAAGAGCTCGCTCAAAAAAACACTGCAGCAGAAATCTCACTACCGCTGGCTGTGTCTATATCGAGACGCCATGCTCGCCGCCGCCGAAGGCCTTGGCCTCCAGCTCGGCGAAGAAGCCACCTGGGTCATTCTGCTCGAGGCCGAGTTACGAGCCCTGGATCACTACGAGCCGGTGCTGGGCTTGCCTGACACCCTCAAGGCCAAGGCCCTGCTGCCGGCCCGGGAGGCCTGGATAGCTGCCGTCGCCGCCCAGGGACGGGAGCTCAGCTTCGACTTCGACGCACCGCTGGAAGCCCTCAAGCAGCAGGAAGCCACCAGCTGGAAGCCCCTGCGCAACGTTGGGGCCCGCTCCTATCCGGTGCTCGAAGCTGGCGCCGCTGCCAACTTCCGCTCCCAGATGAACCAGGAGGTAGCCCAGCTGATCCGCTCCACCTTCCCCTCGCTCAAGGACAGCGACAAGCCGGAGCCCCCGAGCGCCTAGGGCGCCGGGGCGCCGGCGCTGGACTGCACCGGGACCCGGCCCACCTTCCAGATGCGCTCGGCGTAGTCAGCGATCGAGCGGTCGCTGCTGAAGAAGCCACAGCGCATCGTGTTGTGCAGCGACATCCGCGCCCAGCGGCCCCGGTCGAGCCAGGCTTCATCTACGGCGTTTTGAGCTCGGCGGTAGTCGGCCACATCAGCCATCACCCGGAAGGGATCGTGGCTGGTGAGGCTGGCCAACAAGGGGTGGAAGAGCTCTCCATCACCCTCGCTGAAGTAGCCCGAGCCGATCAACTCCAGGGCCTGGCGCACGGCCGGGTCCTGCTCGATCCAGGGCATCGGGTGATAACCGCTGTGGCCCAGCTGCTCGATCTGCTCTGCGGTGTGGCCAAAGA
>NZ_JAGQCR010000109.1:0-10280 GCF_024346295.1 Cyanobium sp. BA20m-14 | reverse complement strand
CCTGCAGCCCGGCCTGACGCAAGCAATCGGACGGGAGCCTCACCGCCAGGCTGTTCCCCCAGCGGCGGATCGCCTGCGGGAAGTGCTGGCTGGCGTCAGCTGAACGACCTTGGGGCTTGGACTGTGTCAAGGAACGCCTTGGGCCGTTCCCGGCCGCCCGTAGAGACATGACTCTACGTCCGGTTTGTGGTTTTCAGTGCTGCAGATGCCGCCGGCTCCACCCAGTGATGGTGGACTCCACGTTCTCCAGGTGCCACTGCAGCGGTCCCCGGCCCTGGGTGCAGCCCCAACGCCTGTAGTGCTTGCCAGGGGTGAGCACCCCTCGCAACCGCAACTGGCGGAGGGTTTCGCGGCTCATCCCCAGGGCTGCGCAGGCATCTGCCGTCGTGACCCAGACCCGCTGGCGAGTTGTCGTTACTTGGGTTTCCATCAGCCCCCTGCCACCTGGGCGCGGTAGCGCTTGAGGGTGTCGGCCAGCAAGAAGTGGCGATAGCTCTTGATCTGGCGGGACTCGACCAGGTCAAACATCCGAACTCCGGAGGTTGCAGCTAAAGCATCGAGATAGCTCTGGCAGCGGTCGCTTTCCCGGCGCTTCGGCCATTGCTTGCCGTTGGCCCTGCGGATGGCTGTGTCATTGACATAGCCATCTCTGGTCCGCCGAGAGATGGATGTGCCGTTGCTGGAACGGGACAGCAGGATGTGCGTATTCATGGCAACTCATTCCGCAGCACGGTCATCACCGCGGGATCCCAGACGATCTGCTGCCGGTGCTCGCCGCGGCTGCAGCGCGGCAGGGCAATACCCCAGTCGCAGCCGACTGCGGTGAGCTGCCAGTCATCAAGGTCATTGCGCACCTGCAGGCCGCAGGCCGCTAACCGGACGTTGATATCCCTGATCGTGTGGCCCAGCCGCTCGGCCAGTTGCTCTGCATCCAGGCGTGCCTCGACTGGCTTACCAATCGGCTGAGCGGGCCGATGAGCTGAGTCTGCAGAGTGGCTGTCGCAAAGGATCTGTTGCAGTGGGGCTAGGTGGAGGCCGGTGCTGGCCTCGATGTCTTCAATGGCAGCGAGGAGCGCATCGGAGTACCCGACGCCGGTGAGCTCGATGATCTCCTCGGCAAGCCGCAACACCGCCTGCACGGTCTGGGGCTTTCCCCCAGCAGGGCCTGACAAGTGGGCCCTTGGTTTGACCTGGTGGGGTCGCAGGGCGGGCAGCAGCTCATGGGTGAGCCAGCGCCGCATTCGCCAGGCCGTCTGGCTTTTGCCCAGCAGCAGAAGCCTCAGCAGGCCGCCTTCACTGATCAGGGCCAGAGTGCAGCCCTCGCTGCCGGGGCCTTCCTGGGAATAGAGGCAGTGCTCCTCCTCCCGCAGGTTGGCCAGCCCCCTGGCGATCGGCTGCTGGCCAAGGGCTGCTGCGACATCAGCGGCGGCGAACCAGGCCTCACCGTGCTCATCGGTGCTCACCCGAATGCGGTGCCCCTCAAAGGAGTAGGGCACCAGAGCGGTAGTGCTGCTCATAGCTGAGAAGGCGAGAGGACAGTGGCGCCAGCTGCGCCAGTGGTGGCGAGGGGTGCTCCTGCCTGCGGTCTCCGGGGAGCTGGCACCGGGCCGCTGAGCAGCAGCAGGATCGTGCCCAGTTGCAGGGCCAGCAGCAGCCACAGCAACCACTGCAGCTGCTGCAGGCTGCTCACCCGCACGTTGGTGGTGATCGTCCGGCGGCTGCGGCAGAAGGCTGGCAGCTGGGGGCTGCTTCCCCTTGCGCTGAGACGGATGTTGGTGTGGTGGGCCATCAGAAGGGCACCTCCTCATCGGCGAACTCATCGCCGTAGTCGTCGCCATCGGCCAGGGGGATCGACTGCTGCTGACGGGCTGCCGCCTCATCGGAGTGGTAGGCCTGCTCGGCTGCTTCTATCCAGGCTGGATCTGTGCCCTCGCGGATGCTCAGCGGGCCGTAAAAGCCGATCGTGACGTTGCGGGGCACCGCATCGGCGGATGCCTGGTCTTCGATCTTGGGGCCCTTGGGATTGCCGTCCTGGTCGTACTGCTGCGCCCAACGGGTCTCCAGCGTCAGCACATCACCCACATTCAGCCGGCCGCGACGGTGCTGGCGCCGTGCCTCGATCCACTCGCCAAATCCCTTGGCCTTGAGGATCAACCGCACCCGATCGCCCGCTGCCGGCACGCCGCCCTCGTCACCGATGCGGGCCTCCATCGTTGTGCCCGGCATGGCGATCGCATGGACGACCATCTCCTGCTTCACCTTGGGCCGGCCCTGACGGTCGCTGCCGTTGGGGATCGGCTCCATCGCCCCGCTGGTTTGGTTCTTGCGCAGCCGGTCGCGCTGCTCGGGGCGCACGATCGCCAGATAAGCCACCTCAGCGAGGCGTTGCTGCCGAATCACCGGCGCCGCGTTGCGGCTGCCGTCGTTGAGTTCAATCGCCATCGGAGTTGCTTGAAAGGGTGAACGGGGAAGAAGACAGGGGCAGCAGGGGCTCCAGGCCAGCCCCCAGCCGCAGCAGGTGATGGGCGGCGCCAGAGAGGCTCAGCTGGTGTTCGGTCGCCAGCTGCTGCACTTGCCGGTAGATATCGCTGTGCACGCAGACGCACAGGGTGTGGCGGCCGTGCTGCACCCGCGGCTGGGGCTTGGCATAGGCGCGGCGACAGACGCTCATCGCGTCACCCCCGCCAGCTCGCGCTCGAACACGTCGATGAAGGCCTTGTGGCGCTGCTGGGTGATGCGGTCCTTGATCGTCCGCGCCTCCTTGGGCACCTGAAAGTGATGGCGGAACTCGATCGTGAAGCGCTTGCGGACCTCTGGCGGCATCGCCGCTAGGAACTTGTGCAAGGTGGCAACCTCCTCCTGCGTCAGGGGCTCCAGGCCCCGATCCAGCGCTATGGGCTGCGCTTCCAGCGGATTGGACCACTCGTCATCGGCGCTCTGCGGCAGCTCTGTTGCGGGAGGAGCGCCAGCAGAGCTGCTGTTGTCAAAAAGCGCAGTTTTTTGCAATTCAGGCTCGTTAGCCTGAACAAGGGTGGTCACAGGAATGCCCAGCAGCCCCACCAGCAACGAGGCGGTCAGTGCCTGCCAGGCCTGACTCCCCTCCACGGGCGCAAGCGCTTCGCTGAATTCCTCGGCCCCGCCGCGATGGCGCAGGGTCACCCGCAACAGCTGCTGATCCTCCTGAATCAGCTTCTGGGCACTAAATGAGAAGCCCAGGGCAAAGGCAGGCGCTGCGGCCAGTACGACCTCGTGCAGAGAAGGCTCCTGGATAGCGAGCATCTGGGCCTGGAACTGGGCCAGGCACCCGGCCCACTGGGCACGGGCCTGATCCCGGCTCTGCAGCAGGGCGTGGTTGAAATCAAGGGCGGTTGTGGGACCTGGCGTCGGCTCCATCCGCCCGCTTTGGGTGGTGGTCATCGAAGGCACTGCGGGACCGGCGCCCGCTTGCACGAGATATTACTGACTCGCTAATCCGAATTTGTATCTCAGAACACGGGTCTATCGGTTATGCCGAATTCGCATGGTTTTGAACGGTTCAGCTGGCGCTCGCCTTGCTTGCCCAGGTCTGGAGCCAGCGCTGCGGCAGCCACGCCTCACCGTCCCACAGCCCCTTCAGCTGCTCCGGCGCATAGCTCTCAAACCCCGCCAGCACGGCCTGGAAGGTCTGCCGCTGCTTGGCCGGCGCCGCCTTAGCTGCCGAGCTGAGGGCATCCATTACGCCTATGCCGTTCTGCTTAGCGATCTGCACCAGCTGGGCTCGCCACTGCTCGCTCAAGCGTTGGGCTTCTGCCCCATCGAGCTCAGGCTGGGCCGGCAGCTCCGGCGTCTGGTATGCGCTCGGCACGCGCAGCAGACCCAGATGGCAGCTCCAAAACTCGGCCGGCCCCCACACCAGCCCTGCGTCATCCAGCAGCGGCTCGGCCTGGCTGATCAGCTCCTTGAGGTCGCCGGTGCGCACACCGTTGAAATCCTTAGCCGCCAGGCGCCGATTGACCTCGGCGAGAGCAAAGAAGCTCTCTGGCCGGGGCTTGGGCGCCTTGCCGTTCTCAAACACGCTGAGCGTGCTCGGGGCCATCATTTCAAAGCCGGCCTCCTTGGCCCACTTGTACGCCGTGTACTGGGTCCAGTGGTTCAGCTCCCGCCAGCGCCGCAGCATTCGCCCGAACTGCTGACCGGCTTCGAGCTGCTTGGCTTCGATGTACCGGTACTCAGACGGCATCAAGGCTGAAATCTGGCCATTAGCGAGAGGCTAAGACAAGGGGTGTGGATCCGGATGCACATCTCAATGTTGCCGAAATGGACTGGCATGAACCTGGCCTGGCTGTCTCCTCTGCCTACGTTGCCGGTGCGAGCACAGGCGACCTTCGGGCGGGAGCAGCCAATCGCTTGAGGCCAGGGGCGGCGGCCAGCAGCAGGCCTGACGCAGCAAGCCTTCTAGCTCCAGGCGTTGCGCTGCTGTCAGTAGCTCCAGCGGCTCGACAATGCGGCTGTCTGGCCCCAGGCTCCAGTCGTCCCGCTGACAGCCGTAGACCCAATCACGGCCATCGGGAGCAAGTGCCCACAGCAAGACACCGAGCTGGTCGCGCTCAATTCCAATGGCCAACTGCCAGCCGCTGGCCAGATCGAGGTGCAGGCGCCCCCACCAGATCTCCTGCCAGCTGCGCCTAGCTAGGAAGGCCTCGCGAGCCAGCAAGGCCAGCAGGGCAAGTTTGATTTCGGCGGCGCAGCAGCGAGTCAACAGCGGCAGATCAATTGCCCTAAGTCCTTGCCATGGCGGCAGCCCAGCCTCCTTTTGCTTTTTGATTCGCTCTAGCGAGCCTGTGCCAGGCTAAATAGGATGATTCGATATGCCGAGGCTCTATGGCTCCGATGATGACCCCGCTCTCCGTGCAGTTCACGCTTGAGCAGCAGGCCTGGTTGGACCAGCTCACCCGCGGCGGCCTGCTTTCGCGCTCCTCGGTGATTCGGCTGATCGTGGCCGAGGCGATGGAACGCGACCAGCTCACCAGCAAGCCCCGTAAGCGCTCGGGGCTCCATGCCCAGCGCTGAATCAGCCGCCCCAACGCAGGCCTGCATCGACCACGGAGCCGCCCAGCAGTTCCTTTCGCTGCTGGGCAAGAACCCTGCCAGCGCCCGGCTACGCGCCTTTCCCCACCGCGCCAACCCTGCCAAGGGGCAGATCGGCGCCCGCAAAGGCCCTTTTGATCTGGAACTGGCGGAGCAGTGGCAGCGGGAAGGGCGCGGCGTCTACCTGGTGATCAACGACGGCGGTGACCGCAAGAGCGAGATCACGGCCTGCCAGGCGTTCTTCGTGGAGTGGGACGACCGGCCGATCGCCTGGCAGCTGAACGCCTGGCGGGAGCTGGGGCTGCCGGAGCCCTCGCTGATCGTGCTCAGCGGCGGCAAGTCGGCGCACTGCTACTGGCTGCTGGAGCAGCCCATCCCACCGCAGGAATGGGCGCCGCTGCAGGCGGAGCTGATCGCTTACGCCGGCGGTGACCCTCACTGCAAGGACGCCTCAAGGGTGATGCGTTTGCCGGGCTGCTGGTACATCGATGCCGGCGGCCAGGCCGTGGCGCCAGTGCAGCTGGTGCATGTCAGCGGCCAGCGCTACGCGCCGGAGGACATCGCCCTGGCGCTGCTGCCCGATGAGTTCGCCGAACTAGCGGCAGAGCCCGCGCCGCAACCAGGAATCCGCCTGGAGCATCAAGGCCCGGATTCGGCCACCGGCATCCCGCTGCCCGAACTGGGCAACGAGGCCTTCGGGCCGCCCCGCCCGCTGGAGGAGATCCGAGCCGCCCTGGCCGCCATCCCCCGGCGCGTGGCTGGCAGCAACACCTATGCCGACTACCGCAACATCCTCTGGGGTCTGATCGAGGCCTGCGAGCAGGCTGGCCATGACCGCGAGCTGGCGATGGCCCTGATGGAGGCCCACAGTCCCTCGGCCAGCTGCGGCTGGGACATCCGCCAGGTGGCCAGCTCCGGTGGCGAGCAGATCAGCGCCGCCACCTTCTGGTTCCACGCCCGCCAGCACGGCTGGCTACCGCCGCAGTCTTGCCGCAACGCCAGCAAGCACAGCCCCAGGCCACCTGGATCGCAAGCTTCCGGTAGCCAGCGGGTCCAGGGCGAAACCGGCGGCCGCCATCCCGGTGGCAGGAGCAGCGACCGCACCAGCAGCAGTAACGCCAGGGGCACCAAGGGATCTGGCTCTGGCACTGGCCAGCAGCGCTTCTCCCCCAGAGCCGACACCCAGGTGCGCTGGGGAAAGGTGCACCTGCCGATCAATCGGCGCCTCAACGCCTTGGAGTACTGCATCCGCTCCCTTGTGGGGCGTGAGCGCAACAGCCTGCGCCGCTCGGATCGGGTGCGGGAGTGCCATGCCGCGCTGGAACTAAAGACAGCCCTGCGGTTGCAGGAGATCGGCCAGCTCACCCTCGAGGCCCTCGACCTGCGTAACGGCAACCGCTTCCGCGCCTTCACACAAGATGAACGCTCTGCGATGCCCCCACCGGTGGTGCAGTGGGAGATCCCCGGCTGTATCCCAAAGCAGGATCTAACGATCGTGGGTGGCCGCGCCAAGGTGGGCAAGACCAGGCTGGTGCACTCACTAGCCCGCTGCCTGCTCTGCGCCGAGGACTTTCTCGGTTTCGGGGCGCCGGAGGAACCGCGGCCGGTGATCTTGGTGACCGACGACCAAGGTGATGGCGATACCGCCCAGATGCAGCAGCAGCTGGGGATCTGGGATCACCCGCTGCTGCTCTGGTCACGCCGCTTCCGCGTCACCGAGGCCAACCTCGATGCCCTGCTGGTCTGCCTGGCCGCCCACCCCGGCGCGGTGGTGATCCTCGATTCGCTGCGCTCGATCACCCGCAGCTGCTGCTTTGGCGAGAACGATCCGGAGATGGGCTCCTTGATCTACGACCTCAAGCACCAGATCATCGATGCCGGCGGCACGCTGCTGCTGATTCACCACTGCAACAAGGCCAACGACACCACCGGCACCGAGGCCCTCTCTGGCCATAACGCCATCGCCGGGGCGGCCAACACGATCCTCACCCTGCATTACCTGGTCAAGGGCAACCGCCTAATCAAGGATTCACCCCAGCGCCGCCTGGTGCGCGAGGCCCGCTCTGGCCCACCCGTCGATCTGGTGGTGGCGATTGACGGCAACACCGGAACCTTCTCAAGGCTCGGCACCTACGACGATCTCCAGGAGCAGCAGGAGCAGGAGAGCGATCTCGATCGCGCCGCCCAGCGGGTGCGCAAGGCCAGCGAGAAGCAGAAAGAGGCCCTGCGTTATCTCCAGGTTCTCCACGCCAATGGCCTTGCTGGGGTGGGCCTGCTGGAGCTGCTGCAAGCAATTGACCTGGCGCCGGCGGAGGCTCGGCTGATGAGAGATCTCGATGGAGAGGCCCTGAGCTCATACAAGACCCTTGGTCGGTTTCTCGGGAAGCTCGACGGCCTGGTGACAACCACCCGCGTATCCACCGGCAGTCAGAGCTACTACCTGCGCTATTGCCTCAGCGCAGCCGGTGCGCAATGGCTGGCACGTGAGTTCGAACTCTAGGGATGGAAACTTCGGATTCTTGTGGAGCCCTTCTAGGGCAGGGATTCCAGCGCTTCATGGCAGCCGGAAACAACCTGGAAACTTGTGATTCTTTGGGGGCCTCCCCGCTCCTCAGCGGTGCTGTTGCCCTATCTCTTCAGTGCAAAAGAGGACTGGAAACTTCGGAAACTTTGAAACCCCCTCCAGCGCAGGCGTTCTCACGCTGCGCGGCGGGGGGAAACAACTTAGAAACTTGTGAAACCGCTGCGCCGCAGGGGTTTCGCAAGAATCACAAAGTTTTACCCGTCCAACACCCTCTCAGATCCTCTGCGCCGCAACGGGTTCTAAAGAATCACAAGTTTTTAGTGCTTCATGTGAGGTTCTGGTGATGACGTTGACAACCACCGCGCGTGTCTTCGATCGCCAGATCGAGGCGAACAGCTGGTTGGCGCCGATCCCAGGCCTGCGGCGCACCGACCCTGAGCACCGCTACTGGCTGGGGGAGCACCTGTTCGCGGTGTCGATCACTGGCGTTATCGGCTCAGCCAAGAGCGACTGGGCGCTGGCCCGCATCGAGGCCACCCGCCACCTCTGGGAGCCGCGCGGCCACACCGTGCACCTGGCGCTGGAGGCCCTGCTGCATAACCGCTTTCACCCCATGCTCCAGCAGCGCCAGCAGGCAAGCGAGCTTCTGCAGCATCTGCGCGCTGGCGATTACAGGGACTGGATCGAGCCCCTGCTGGCCCACCCCCACTGGCGGCAGGTGACGGTGATCGCTTCTGAACGGCCCAGCTGCTGCCTGATCCGCAACCTGGCGGGCACCTACGACACCGGCTACATCCAGCACGCCAGCGGCCTGCGAGTACTTGCCGACCTCAAAACGCTTTCGGCGCCCAACTCCAGCAGCTACTGCACCCGCGCCCAGCTGGGCGGCTACATGGCCCTGGAGGCAACCTGGGGGGTGCACTACGACGCCGGCCAGACGATCTGGGCCCGGCCCGGGGAGACCCGTTTCTCGCCGCTGTATTCCCGCGAGGAATGCCTGGCGGCCTGGGCAGCGGCCTGGACGGGCTATGTGAGCAGCATGCGGCCCTGGTGAGGCACTATCCGAACTTGTTTATTCGGACTATCGAGCCGCTATATTTTGACAGAAGCAGTTTGTCTGCTCACTCTCTTCTCCCAGTTGGAACGGTTGATGCCTGCCAGCACCACCAGCTCTGCTCCCCTGGCCGGCGCCGCGCTCGATGCGCTGCTCGATCGCATCACCGTCCTCAAGCTGCAGCAAAAAAGCATCGAGACCGAGCTCTCCCCGCTGCTGGAGCAGCTCAGCGGTGCTTTGGAAACCGGCGAACTTGATGCCGTCTTCTCTCACAACGGCTGCAGCTTCTCCTGGTCCGCCGGGCGCACCAGCTACGCCTACCCCGAGCCGCTCGTGCAGCAGGAGCAGGCGCTCAAGGAGGCCCAGCGGCTTGCTGTTGCCACCGGTGCCGCCAGCGAGAAGCACGGCAAGGCGTTCTGGACCATCAAGGCGGCGCGGGGTTGAGCGATGGCCAATCCCCATAAGCGCAAGGGGGATGGGGCCGAGCGAGAAGCGGCCGAACTGCTCAGCGCTCTCCTGGCCCTGACGGTGCGCCGCAAGCTGGGCGCTGGCCGCACCACCAGTGCTGGCGGTGACACCGGCGACCTCGACGGCGTGCCGGGTCACGTGATCCAGGTAGCCAGCTGGGCCAATGTCGCTGCTGCCGCACGCATCAAGCCAGCTGAGGCCTCTCGGCAGGCGGACCATGCCGGTGCACCATTCGCCGCAACCTTGGTGCGCTTCCGTGGCGGCACCTGGCGGGTGGTGCTTACACCTGAGCAGTGGGCCGCCTATTTGCGGTTGATCCTGCGGGAGGGGTTGCAGTGAGCCACCCAGCCTCTACTGCTGGCATCACCGCTCAGGGCATGGCGGATGCGCTGGATGCTGATCTGGAGTTGCTCGATGAGCTGCGCCAGGCGGCGCCCCAGCAGGACGCCGATGGTCAGCCGCGCTGGCCAGCTGTGGATCCCAGCCGGCCGGTGGGCAAGGGCAATCCGCCAAGGGGCCGCCGCAGCCAGAGCCATAAACCCCGCGCCAGCCATATGGAGGTGGAGACGCGCATAGCCGAGGCCCAGCTGTGGATCGCCCAGCGGCTGCCTTTGGCAGTGATCAGGGAAAAAGCAGCCCAGAACTGGGGAATCAGCAACATCAAGACGATCAGCAAATACCTGGCCCTGGCGCGTCAGCGGATGGTGCAGGAGCTGCTCACCGACCGCCGCCGCCACCAGGCCGAGCAGATCTTTGCCTTGAACGAATGCGCCCGCCGGGCCATGGAGGCCGAGCAGTTCAACGCTGCTGTGGGCGCCTTCCGGGTCATCGCTGAGATCGGCGGCCTGCTGCGGGCACCACTCAAGCCACCTGAATCGGTGCCCGGGGGCAGGCTCTGATGGCTGGCCTGCTGCTCGATCCAGCCACCGACCTCTGGGCTGACTGGGGCCTGCTGGATGTTCTCGATCCCAACCGCAGCCAAGCCCAGCAGCAGGACCAGCAGAGCTTTCGGGACTTCATCGGGGCCGCCTATCCCGGCTACGCCTTCCACACCTGGGCCGAGCGATTGATTGCTCTGCTGCAACGGGTGGCTGATGGCCAGCTCAATCGCCTGATCGTCTGCTGTCCGCCGCGGCTGGGTAAATCGCTCCTTGTTTCCAAGCTGTT
>NZ_JAGQCR010000108.1:0-10531 GCF_024346295.1 Cyanobium sp. BA20m-14 | reverse complement strand
TTGGGTGATAAGGCTGACCTCACCCCATCTCCCTGACAGGGTCAGGCAGCCACAGGGGCGGTCTGACGGGAGAAAGCAACGATGTTGTTCGCTGTTACGTGTGTGCTCTTACCGAGCAGGCTTCAGTCACCCTCCTTATACCCCGTCGAAACCATTGCAGCCCCGTTTAAGTGGAGCTGAGCGGAATCGAACCGCTGTCCGAAGCACTGGTGTGAGCCACCTAGTCAGGCCGAAACCAGACTGGTTCATTGTGGCAGCAAGCAAGGGCAGGCGCAGGGGTGGGCATCACCGAACCAAACAGCACATCAATCAGCGGCATAGCGGTTGTGCCACCGGGGCTCGAAGAAGCCGCGGCAGCTGAGCTCACGGCCTTGGGCTGCCAAGCCGCAGCACGCCTACGCCGGGCCGTGCGCTTCCAAACAGACCTGGCTGGCTTCTACCGGCTGCACCTGCAAGCCCGCCTGCCCTTCCGGCTCCTGCTTGAACTGGCTCAATTTCCCTGCCGCAGCAAGGACGAGCTCTACGACGGTGTGCAGCGCGCCGTCGACTGGAGCCGCTGGCTGCCTCCTGGCGCCACCTTCCGCGTCGATGCCACCGGCAGCGCTCCTGGCCTCAACCACAGTCACTACAGCGCCCTGCAGGTCAAAAATGCCCTGGTGGATCTGCAGCGCCAGCAGTGGGGCGCCCGCTCCTCCGTTGACCTAGACGATCCCGACCTCTCCATCCATCTGCACCTTGGCGGCGGCGAAGCAGCCCTGAGCCTCGATGGCAGCGGCGGCAGCATGCACCGCCGCGGCTACCGGGCTGCCATGGGCCTGGCCCCGCTCAAGGAAAACCTCGCCGCCGGCCTGATCGCCCTCACCGGCTGGGATGGCTCGGTGCCCCTGGCCGACCCCCTTTGCGGCTCCGGCACCCTGCTGATTGAGGCGGCCTGCATGGCCCTGGGCCGGGCGCCGGGTCTGGGCCGCCGCTTCGCCCTGGAGCGCTGGCCAAAGTTCGACTCCCAGCTCTGGCAGCAAGAGCGGCAAGCGGCCAGCTCCCTGGCCCGAGAGACGCTCCCCAGCGGAGACCCCATGGCGCCGATCGTTGGCATGGAACAGGAACCCGGCGTGCTTGATCAAGCCCACAGCAACGCTGAGGCTGCCGGCATCGCAAGTGCCCTGGAACTGAGCCTGGGCGACTGCCGCGACTTCGTGCCTCCACCAGGGCCGGGCATCTTGGTGTGCAACCCGCCCTATGGCGAGCGCATCGGCGAGCGTGATGCTCTGGAGCCTCTCTACGCCGACCTGGGCCGCATAGTGAAAGAGCGTTGCGGCGGCTGGAGCCTGTGGCTGCTGAGCGGCAACCCGGAGCTCACCGGCGCCCTCAAAATGAAGGCCAGCCGCCGCATCCCAATCAGCAACGGAGGCATTGACTGCCGCTGGCTGCACTATGAGGTGCGTTAACGACCCAAGATTGCGCGAGTGGTTTTGCTGAGACCGGCGGTGGTCTGGGGCAGGTAGGGCCCCTTGAGCAGCTGGCCGCCCAACCGCACGAACACCCCGGCCAGCACCAGATCCAGGGCAGCCACCGCCAGGGCGGCGTGGATCCAGCTCAGCCCCTGGGCGTCGTGCAGCCACAGCAGCAGGGCCAGCTCGGCGCCGATCAGCGCCAACAGCAGCAGCGCCAGGCCACCGCTGATCAGCAGGCCACCGCTGATCAGGCGCCGCTTCTCCCGGTCCACCTCCTGCAGGGCGATGCGCACGTGCAGGTCCATCACCGAGGTCATCAAGGCGCCGACCCGACCGGCCGCCACCCGGGCTGGGCCTGGCGAGTTCGGATCCGTCATGAGGAACGCCGGCCTGAGGCGAGCAGCAGACCGAGCAGCACCCCGACGCCGGTGGCGATGCCGATCGCCATCAGCGGACGCTCCCGCACCGGCTTCTCACTACGAGGCCGCAAGGTGGTGTTGAGCTCATCGAGCAGGTTTTCCAACTGGGCCTCCAAGGGCGCCAGGTTGTCCGCTAGGCGGCTGGTCTGGTCCCCGGCCACCTCGAGCAGCTCAAGCAACTGGTCCTTCACCGCACTAGCGGTGCGGCCGGTCTGGCTGGAAATCACCTCAACCACTTCATCAAAACTGCCCCGAGTCGCCTCCAGGGTCTGGCGGGCAACGGCCGGCCACTCCCGCTGAATCGTGGGGATAAGGGTCTCAAAACGGTCGCGGAAGCCCTCTGGGCTGGCGGCGCGGGGAGGCGTTTCAGCGGTCATGGCAGTTCTGCGGTCATGGGGACAGGGGGCGACTGCGAAGCTCAGTCCTCAAGGTAAGGAGGGGGTTGAGCTTTCGAAACCCTCCGCTACATTTCTGCTGCTCGGCGCACGGGCCTGTTGGTTCACATCAATCAGGTCGAGCTCACCCACTTCAAGTCCTTTGGCGGCTCGATCACGATCCCGCTGCAAGAAGGTTTCACGGTGGTCACGGGCCCCAACGGCTCCGGCAAAAGCAACATCCTTGATGCGGTGTTGTTTTGTCTGGGCCTGGCCAGCAGCCGCGGCATGCGGGCAGATCGCCTGCCGGATCTAATCAACAGCGCCATGCTGCGCGAGGGCAAGGCCGCCGAAACCTCGGTGAGCGTGCGCTTTGACCTCAGTGAGTGGCAACCCGACCAGGCCGAAGCAGGCCTGGAGCCGCCCGAAGAAGGGCCCTGGATCAAGCCAGGCCAACAGGAGTGGACGGTGAGCCGGCGCCTGCGGGTTGCCCCCGGCGGCACCTATGCCAGCAGCTTCAGCGCCGATGGGGTGAGTTGCAATTTGCAACAGCTCCAAAGCCAGCTGCGACGCCTACGGGTGGATCCTGAAGGCAGCAATGTGGTGATGCAGGGTGACGTCACCCGCATCGTCTCGATGGGCGCCCGGGACCGGCGCGGCATCATCGACGAGCTGGCTGGTGTAGCCCTATTCGACAGCCGCATCGAACAGAGCCGCGGCAAGCTTGATGAGGTGCAGGAGCGTCAGGAGCGCTGCTCAATCGTGCAGCAGGAGCTGCTCAGCTCCCGCCAGAAACTTGAGCGCGACTGCGCTAAAGCCCGCACCTATCAAGACCTGCGCCAGCGCCACCACAACGGCCGCCTGCAGGAGCAGGTGCTGGCCTTTGAAGCAGCCCAGGCGAACCAGGCTGCCCTGCGGCAACGCAGCGCCAGCCTCGCCAGTCAGCAACAGGCTGAACGCGAGGCGATCAGCGAGGGAGAAACGGGCCTGGCTGCCGCCGCCACCGTGCTCGAGCAACTCCAAGCTGAGGTAAAAGCCCTAGGTGAAGATCAGCTGATCGCCGTGCAGGCCGAGCTGGCAGGCCTTGAGGCCAGTGGCCGCGAACTAACCCGCCAGGCAGGCAAACACCAGCTCGATGCCGAGGCCCTGCAACGCCAGCGCCACGAGCTGGCCCGCACTCAGGGCGAGCTGCGCCAGCAGCAGCAGGCCCTCGAGGCCAGTTCCGACCAAGCCGCTCTCAGCGATGCCGAAGCCGGCTGCCGCGATGCCGAAGCCGCCGTGGAGCTATCGCGCCGCCGGCTTGGCGAGGTGGCGGGGCGCTCCGGCAGCTGGTTGGAAGAACAGCAACAGCGCAGCCGCGCCCGCCAGCAGCTGGGCGAGCAGATCAGCCCCCTGGAGGCCGAGCGGCAGCAATTACAGGAGCGGCTGCGGCAGCACCAGGAGCGCCTGGCCGAGCTCGGCGCCGAAGAGCAGCAGGAAGGGGCCAGCCATCGCAGTGCCCAGCAGCAACTGGAGGCCACCGAAAGCAGCTGGCAGCAGGTGCTGGAAGCCACCCGCCTGGAGCAGCAGCAGGTGCAGGAGCTAGCCGAAGCCCTGGCCCTTCAGCAGCGAACCCGCAGCCGCCTCGAGCAGGAGCAAACCCAGCTCGAGCGCGAGATCGCCCGGCTAGACAGCCGCCGCGACACCCTGCAGGAAAGCCGCGGTACCGGCGCCCTGCGGGTACTGCTGGAGGCTGGCATGGACGGCATCCACGGGCCGGTGGCCCAGCTCGGCGAAGTGGAGGAGCGGGTGCGCCTGGCGCTGGAACTGGCCGCCGGCGGCCGCCTCGGCCAGGTGGTGGTCGACGACGACCGCATCGCCGCCCGGGCGATCGAGCTGCTCAAAAGTCGCCGGGCAGGCCGGCTTACCTTCCTGCCGCTCAATAAGATTCGCGGGGGCTCCCGTAGCGGCTCCAGTGGTAGCGGCGGAGCCGCCCTGCAACGCGGGGGAGCAGCAGGTGGCCCTGCAAGCGGTGGGCTGGTGGGCAAGGCGGTGGATCTGGTGGGTTACGAGCCCGTTTACGCCGAGGTGTTCCGCTACGTCTTCGGCGACACCCTGGTGTTCGACAGCCTGGCCAATGCCAGACGCGAACTGGGCCGCTGCCGGGCCGTGACCCTCGACGGCGAACTGCTGGAGAAGAGCGGCGCCATGACCGGCGGCAGCCTGCAACAGCGGGGCAGCCAGCTCAGCTTCGGGCGCAGCCAGGACGGCGACGAAGCCGCACCCCTGCGCCAGCGCTTGCTGGAGCTGGGCGAGAGCCTGCTGGCCTGCCGACGCAAGGAAGCCGAGCTGGGCCAGCAGCTCGAGACCCTGCGCCCCCGGCTGCTCTCACACCAGCAGCGCCAGGCGGGCCTGGAGGCCGAGCGCAGCGCCGCCCAGCGAGCCCTAGCCCCCCAGCTGCAACGGCAGCAGCAGCTGGGCAGTCGCCTGGGCCAACTGCAGGAGGCCTTGCAGAGCGATCTGCAGCGCCAGCAGCAACTCGAATCCCTGCTGTTGCCGCTGCAGCAACAACGCCTCGCCTTGGAAGAGGCCGAAGCTGCAGTGCAATCCTCCGGCGATGCAGCCCGCTGGCAGGGGCTGCAGAGCGAGCTGGAGGCGGCCGACTCGGCCCTGGCCGCGGCCCGCAGCCAGCGTGATGGGCTGCTGGCGGCCCGGCGCGAACGGGCCCTGAGCGCCGAGCGCCTCAGCAACCAGCTCGAGGCCCTGAGCGCCGATGAACAGCGGCTGGTGGCCGCTGTTCACACCCTGGTGGAGGAGCGAGCTCGCTGGAAAGAGCAGCACCAGGCGGATCAGTTGCGGCGCAGCACCTTGGCAGCCGAGCAGCAGCAGCTGCAAACCCGCTTTGGCGAAAGCCGCCGCGCCCGCGATGCCGCCGAAGCCCAGCTGGCCGCCCAGCGCCAGGCCCTGCAACAGCGCCAATGGGAACTGCAACGCCTCGGCGAGGAGATCGAATCGCTGGCCGAACAGCAGCGTGGCGACCAGCTGCGCCTCGAACAACTGGAGCGGGAACTGCCTGAGCCAAGGCCGGAGATTCCCGCAGAAGTGCGGGAGGCGGGTCTGGAAGCCCTGCAGGCGGAGCTGCGCAGCCTGCAGGGCCGGATGGAAGCCCTCGAACCGGTGAACATGCTCGCCCTCGAGGAGCTTGAGCAGCTCGAAACCCGCTTGGCGGAATTAGAGGAGCGGCTCGAAGTGCTCAGCAAGGAGCGCGAAGAGCCGAAGTCATTGGCCTGGGCGCCCGTGGCCAGCACCAGGCGGCTGAAGGCCAGGCACCGGCCGCTGGCGGTATGAACTTGTGATGACTGGGCGTCGATGCGCACAACCCGGTCCTGCAGCCAGGCCACCCCTTTGCCGGCCAGCAAACTGTCGTAGCGAGGTGCGATCTCCCAGCTGCGCAGTTCGCCGCTCAGCAGTTCGTAAAGCAGGGGCAGAAATAGGAAGCGATCGTTGGGTTCGATCAGCAGGATTGGTGGATGGTGGCGGCGCTCTGCCAGGGCGAGGGCGGTGTAAAGCCCACCAAAGCCCCCGCCCACGATCACCACCGGTGCGGTTGGCGGGGTCACCGCAGCCTGCGATCGCGCCGCCTCAGGATTCAGCATTGCTTTGGTGGTCTTTCGCCGGCACCTGCTTTTGAACCCTAACCAGCGACTTACTCAAAGGGCGATGATGGTTTGATGCAGATGGCCCAAGTCCCAGCTCTTTCACCCGATGGCTCCGGTCGGCCGATCGATCTGGACGCTGCCAGGGCGCTGCTTGCACCTTTGTCGGCCCAAGAGCGCCTGAGCTGGGCTCAGAACACCTTCGGGGCAGGATTTGCCTTAACAACCAGTTTTGGCATTCAGTCGGCAGTTTTGCTGCACATGGCCAGTGAGCTGACCGCCAATATCGGTCGGCCCATAACCGTGATCTGGGTTGATACGGGCTATCTGCCGCCGGAGACCTATCAATATGCCGAGCGCCTGGTAGATCAGCTCCAGCTTCAGTTAGTGGTGGCCCAGTCGGCCATGAGCCCGGCCCGGATGGAAGCTCTGCACGGCCGCCTTTGGGAAACCGACCAGCCGGGAGATCTGGCGCTTTATCACCGCATCCGCAAGGTGGAACCCCTCGACCGGGCCCTCACTGATCTGGCGGTGACCTGTTGGGCCAGTGGTGTGCGCGGCAGCCAGACCGATCACCGCAAGGCCATGGAACCGCTGGATGCGGTGCGTCAGCGCTGGTCGCTGCGGCCCCTTCTCTCCTGGAGTAAACGGGATGTTTACTACTACATGGAAGAGCACAAATTGCCCCAGCACCCGCTGTTTGAGCAGGGTTATTCCACGGTGGGCGACTGGCACTCCAGTGCTCCTGATCTAGGAGATGTCAGCGGCCGGGCGACCCGTTTCGGTGGTCTCCAACAAGAATGTGGCATCCATCTGCCGGGATTGATGGGCGAGGGCATCTGAGCGAGGGCCGTTGGCTGCTGATCGGCAACAGCCGATGGCACTGGGCAGAGGGTGAGCTGGGCTGCCTGCGTACGTGGAGTGCTCCAGCCGGTGTGGGACAGCTTGAGGGGCTGGTTGCTTGGGCGGCGGTGGGCCAGGTGCCCGCCTCTGCTCCATTGCCGCTGGAGCGGCGTCTGCATTTGAAAGATGTGCCCTTGTTGGAGCAGCCTGGCTGGCTGGGGGTGGACCGTGCCCTAGTGGGTTGGCGGGCCTGGTGCCTTGCCTCTGGTCCCGTATTGGTGGCGGACGGCGGCACCGCCCTGAGCCTCACCCTGGTCACCAGCGAGGGCCGATTTGGGGGAGGACGGTTGCTAGCCGGAGCTGCCTTGCAGTTGCGGGCCCTGGCTGCTGAAACTGCAGGACTGCCTGCCTTGGACCCGCCCTTAGATCTGCCCCCGGAACTTTGGCCTCACTCCACACGAGAAGCTATGGCCGCTGGGGTTTTGCGGGGTCTGGCGGCCGCCTTGGCCGCCGCTGGGCGTGAAGCCAAAACAAGCTGCCCGGGCTGCAGTTTTTGGCTCACGGGAGGAGATGGCCCCCTGCTGAAACCATTGCTGCAGCAGCTGCTAGTCAGTGCTATGCCGCTACAGCTGGCTCCAGACCTGGCCCTTGAGGCCTTGGCGGCACTCAGGCCAGGCCCAGATCGCTGAGGATGTCGTCAGCCATGG
The DNA here is from genome assembly GCF_024346295.1 of Cyanobium sp. BA20m-14. Taxonomy (NCBI): domain Bacteria; kingdom Bacillati; phylum Cyanobacteriota; class Cyanophyceae; order Synechococcales; family Prochlorococcaceae; genus Cyanobium; species Cyanobium sp. BA20m-14. The sequence goes on along the minus strand of NZ_JAGQCR010000108.1, from coordinate 3,102 downwards.
TTTCGGACTTCACTTTTGTGTAGATCTTTTCGATCTTTCCTTCTGCATCCACCACAAAGGTGTGGCGCATCATGCCCATGTATTCCTTGCCCATGAATTTCTTCAGCCCATAGCTCCCATAGGCCGCGGCCACTGCGCAGGGCTCGGCGTCGCTTAGCAAGGTGAAGGGAAGGTCATATTTGGCGATACATTTGGCGTGGCTGCTGGCGCCGTCTTTGCTGATGCCGAGCACGGTGATGGCTTGCTTTTCGAATGCGCCCCACTGGTCGCGGAAATTGCAGGCTTCTTTGGTGCAGCCGGGGGTGTCGTCCTTGGGATAGAAGTAGATCACCACCCGTTGGCCCTTGAACTGGGAAAGCTTCACCGCCGTTCCGTCTTGGTCTGGCAAGGTGAAATCAGGGGCGGGCTCGCCGATCTGCAAGGTCATTGAACGTCCAACCGAACTCACGAGTGAGCCTAGGCAGCAGCTTGGATCTGCCGCAGCGCCCAGCCCCCCAGCTATGGCTGCGCTATCTGGAGGGGGGCTGCCTCGGTTGTTTATCTACTGATGAATGGAGTTGGGGCTTGGGCCTGCCTGAGCTGCAGCGAAGTCGCTACTTCCAGAGCCGGGCTCTGCTCCGGCAGCAGCTGGCTGATGTGTTGGGCTGCGCTGGTGCCGCGGTGCCTCTCCATAGTCCGCCCGGCCAACCACCACTTTTAGGTAATGATCTGGGATGGGTCAGTCTCAGCCATAGCGGCGCTGGCTTGCTGATTGGCTACTCCGGCTCTCCCATCGGAGTAGACCTCGAATCCACTGCTCGACCTATTGAGCCAGCTGGATTGATGCGGCGGTTTTATCCAGAGCCTGAACAGGCGCAGTTGGGGGATTTGACTGGGGAGGAGCTACGGCGAGCGGTGCTCAACAGCTGGGTGTTGAAGGAAGCGGCCATCAAGTGGCGCCATCGCACCCTTGCAGCAGAACTGGCTCAGTGGTGTTACGACCACACCAGCGGTAGCTTGCAAAATCTCAGTGATGGGGCCAAGCCCGATCACAGCAGCGCTCTGCAGCAGGATTGGCGTTGGGCGGCGGTTGGTGAGGGCTGTGCAGGTTTGATGTTGGAGTCGCCAGGACAGCCCGAAGAAAGAGGGGGTACATAAAGGCGCGTGATTGTTCTGAAAACGAAGGTTCACCACTTAAATCCAGTACAAATCTTTCGTTTTGTGTCGATGCGCTCCGCAGACTTGCATCTTTGGTGACATGCGGCATGGCGTGACTAGCTTCGGATTGAACTGATTCCACGCCTCTCGTGATCAAGCGTTTGCTGGCCGGCCTTTTTGTGGGTACGGCCCTCTCGGCGGTGGCTATGCCAGCGTCCGCCGCAGTCGACAACAATCTCCCCGTTCGTTGGAACACCGGCGGCGCCGTGTGGTCTACCAACCAGGATGCCTTCAATACATTTCTGCAGTCTGGTGAAGTCACCGATCGGGGTCTGGAAGGGGGCCTGAACCGCTCCGGCTGGACTGCTGCCGAGGTGCGTGAGGGCATGAACAAGTCCTACAACGTGGACTTGGTTGGCGTCTCCCGCTTCCTTTACTCGGATGCCGGTGTGAAGTTCCTCAAGAACCAAACCACCAGCTACTTCCCCTACTGGAGCATGAATACCTTCGCGGTGCAGGCTCTGCGCTCGGCGATCGTGGCCGATGCCCGTGACGGCCAGATCTCCTCGGCCGGCATCATGAATGCTCTGCCCACTGACATGCGTCTGGCCGACTTCTGCAACACCTACACCGGTGCCCAGAACGTCTGCGCCGAAGGGCGTTGCCAAGGTGACGCCCAGTGCACCTCCCTGCTCTCCTGGTACGTGTTCCTGCCGGCCTGCATCCAGGCCAACCAGATGGCTGATCCCGTGGCTGAAGTGCGCACAATGGCCCCAGCCCCAGTTCAGCAGGTGCAACCTGAGGCTATCCGCGGCCTCTGGTGAGCCTGGCCTTTGGTGAGCATGGCCTTGGTGTTCGGCTCTCGCTAGGCGATTCGCCACCTCAGCTGCCCCGGCTTTCGCCGGGGCTTTTTTATGTGTTTAGGGGTGTTTTCAGTGCGTCTGCACGCCTTGCCCTTACCAAGGTGTGCTCAAGTGTCTGGGGCAGGGGCTGGCCCAGCAGACGGCTGAATGCTTCTCGCAGGCTTTGCACGGCATCACTGGCTAGGGGCTTGCCCCGGAGTGCGGCCATGGCTTCTAGATAGGAGCTGGCCGGGGCCAGCCAGCGTTCGATCAGCTCGGCAGTCAGCTCGAGTTGGAGTGATTCCTGCCACTGCTCCTGTTGCACTTGCCATCCTGCAGCGATCAAGCTGCGTTGGCTGATTAGGCCGGTGCTTTGGGCCTGGATCAGTCGCTGCCCCTCCAGGTGAGTTAGCTCCTCCAGCAGGATTTGCAGGGGGGGGGCTGCCGTGCCGATCAGGGCCCGCAGGCCTGCTGCTGGACCGAGTTGGGGAGTGCTGAACAGCAGGCGCCATTGGCCGGTGTTACCCAGCAGCGCGCCTGCCTGGCCGATCCAGGCCTCGATTTGTTCGGCGCTGAGGCCCTGCCAGGGTTGCCGCGCTATCACCCAGTCGAAGCGTCCCCCGGAGTCAAGTGCGAGTTTCGGTTCGAGCTGGGAGCTAAGGGCTGCAGGGGTTTGGGAAGGCACCAGCAGCAGCTGGGGTTGGCGCAGGCTGTCGAGCACCTTCAGCTGGGCTTGCAGCCGCTCTCGGTCGGAGCTGTGGGCCACGGTGATCACTACCCCGCCCTCGGGGGTAGCGGCCAGGGGATCAAGGGCCCATAGCAACGACCTCGCTTCCAGCACCAGCACCCGCGCTTGGCGTTGCCAGATCACCCCATCCCAGAACCGCCGTCTCAGTCTGTCTAGTCGTTCTCCCTCGGCGGCGGCTTGCCGCTGCAGCCAGCGCTCCAGCTGGGGATCCTCCGGACTGCTGCTAAGCACGTCGCCCTGATCCGCCGCCATCTCAGCGGCAGCTGCCAGCTGGGCGGCCCGCCGCTGTTGCAGGCGATCGCGCCTCTGGCCCTCCCAGCCCAGGCTGCCCGGTTGCCAGAACATCTCACCTTGAAGTGCGCCAGGCAAATACTG
>NZ_JAGQCR010000107.1:0-10533 GCF_024346295.1 Cyanobium sp. BA20m-14 | reverse complement strand
CCCGGATCCCCTCATCGAGCTTTTCGGTGGCCATCGGATCTGCTGCCAGCATCTGCCGGAAATTGGCCTCATCGAGATGGATCTGGGCCTCCGTGGGGGCCGGATCAAAGGCATTCAGTTTCCGCTCCAGTTCAGCGTCGGTGAGGCGCAACTGGTCCAGCAGAGCCGGAGAGATGGTGAGCAGGTCACAGCCCGCCAGCTCGATGATCTCCTCGACGTTGCGGAAGCTGGCCCCCATCACCTCGGTCTTGTAGCCGTAGGTCTTGAAGTAGTTGAAGATCTGGGTCACCGAGACCACGCCAGGATCCTCGGGCCCGGGGTAGCTGGCCCGGCCGCTGCTCTTTTTGTACCAGTCCAGGATGCGCCCCACAAACGGGGAGATCAGGGTGACCCCGGCCTCAGCACATGCCACCGCCTGAGCGAAGCCGAACAGCAGGGTCAGGTTGCAGTGGATGCCCTCCCGCTCCAGCTGGGCGGCGGCGCAAATCCCCTCCCAAGTGGAGGCCACCTTGATCAGCACCCGGTCGTTGCTGATACCCGCCTGGTTGTAGAGACCGATGAGCTTGCGGGCCTTGGTGATCGTGGCCTGGGTATCGAAGCTGAGCCTTGCATCCACCTCGGTTGAAACCCGGCCCGGCACGATCTTGAGAATCTCCTTGCCAAAGGTGACGCATATCTCATCCAGGGCTTCGCAGACCACCTCCTCAGCCGAGGCCCCGGGACCCATCGCCTGGCGGGACTCCTGCAGGGAGCGATCGATCAGGTTTTGGTAGGTGGGAATCTGGGTTGCGGCCAGGATCAGGGAGGGGTTGGTGGTGGCGTCGCGGGGGGTGAATTGCTTGATCGCGTCAATGTCGCCGGTGTCAGCCACCACCACAGTCATGGCGGCGAGTTGATCGAGCAGGTTGGCCATGGACGGGAGCTGGGTGGAGAGATCCGGCCATCTAGCCAGACTTGATCCACGCTAGCCAGGGTGGCGGGACCCACCCACCGGAGTTGGCGGTCCTTGAGGGAACGGCAACAGGAATCAGGCCTTGGGCGCCGTTTTCTGAACCTCCCGGGGGCGGGATGGGGGGATGCGCTCGAGCACCAGCAGGGCATCGATGATCTGGCGGGCTACGGGCGCAGCCACGGTGGAGCCGAAGGTATTTCCCCCCTTGGGTTCATCCACCACCACCAGCACCACATAGCGGGGGTCATCGATGGGCAGATGGCCCACGAAACTGGTGATCAGCGCCCCAGGTATGTAGACGCCACGGTCAGCCTTCTGGGCGGTGCCGGTCTTGCCGCCGATGCGGTAGCCGGGAATCTTCATGCCCAGGCCGCTGCTTTTCTCCACCACAGACTCCATCCAAGCCATGACGGTGCGAGTTACCGCCGGGTCCAGCATGGGTAGGCCTTCCCTGGTTGGGCCAGTTGCCAGGCCATCGCCAGAGCGCAGGCCGCGGGTGATGTGGGGACTCACCAGCCGGCCACCGTTGGCCAGCATGGCGTGCAGCTGGAGCAGCTTGAGCGGGGTCAGGGAGAAACCCTGGCCGAAGGCTGCCACTGCCGGTTCGATCGCCGAGCTGGTGAAGTCACCGCGGCTTTTGAGCTCACCAGCCACGGCCCCGGGTAGGTCGGTGTCTGGGGTCTGGTCGATGCCCAGGTTGTTGAGCCAATGCCAGAAGCGAGCCGGCTTCATCTGGCCCATGGCCAACACCATGCCCACGTTGCTGGACACCTGCAGGACGGTGGGGAAATCAATCAGACCGTTGGCCCGCTTGTCATGGTTGAAAATTGGCCAGCCACCGATTTGCAAGCTGCCGCTGTCGGAGACACGGCCGCTTGCCTGGATGACCTTTTCCTGCAGGGCCAGGGCCAGGTTGATTGGCTTGAAGGTGGAACCGGGCTCGTAGAGATCCTGAACCGACCACTCGCGAAACAGCCCCGGGTTGTACTTCCAGTATTGATTGGGGTCGTAGGTGGGGGTTGAAACCAGCGCCAGCATTTCGCCGTTGCGCACATCCATCACCATGGCGGCGCCGCGCTTGGCATTCCAATGCTTCACCTGCTTGACCAGGGCCTGCTGGGCCACCTGCTGCAGGCGGGCATCGAGGGTGAGCTGGAGGCGCAGGTCGTCGCCGTAGAGGGAACCTGCAGTAAGGCCAGCTGGCAGGGGCGTGCCATCGGCACCACGGCGCATCTGCAGTGGGGTTTCGTTGCGCTTCAGCTCCCCGTCGCGGCTCTGCTCCAGCCCTGCCTGGGGCACCCGCTCCAGGTTGAGGAAGCCAACAACGTTGGCAAAGAGTTGGCCCTGGGGGTAGATGCGATGGGGATAGGGATCCAGGTCTAGGCCGCTGATGCCGAGTTGGCGAATCCTGCCTGCGGTTTCCGGATCGAGCTCGGAGAGGAGCTTCACCCCGGTTTGGCGGCCGGCCATGGCCTCGAGCAACCCCGATTTGGGCAGGGCGAGCTCGGCTGCGAGCTTGGTTGCCACGTCATCGGCGCTGCGAACCTTCTGGGGGTCATCGCCAGGGAAGTTGAAGTAGCGGGGATGGGCCCAGAGGCTGAAACGCTGTTCGTCCAGGGCTACCAAACGGCCATTGCGATCGACGATCGTGCGTCGCTTACCGATCGGCTGGGTGGTTTGGGTCTGGATGGCGTGGGCCCTGGCCTGGAGGTTGGCCCCATCCACCACCTGCAACCAGGCGAGGCGGCCGGCCAGAGCGACCAGCCCGGCGCAGAGCACTCCGTAGACCGCAAGCAGCCGGATGACAGGGACCGGCTGGATCGCGACAACCTTTTGGCGGGAATTGCTGCGACCACGGCTGGGTCCGGGGCGGCGACTGGCCGTCATCAGTAGCCCGGACGAATCTGGCTCAAGGTACCCATGCCGATCTGAAGACTGCCCAACAGCTCTGTGGCATTGGCAGGCCTGGGGGTGTGGGGTGCGGCAAGGTAGATGAGCTTCTCGCTGCTGGTGGGCACCAGCAAACCTGGTTTTTTCAGGGCACCCAGGTGGTGCTGCTCCAATATTGCCGCTGATTCCTGCATTCTGTGGGCCAGCATCTGGGAGGCCTCCAGCTGCTGATAGCTCTCGCCCCAACGGTTCTGCCAGTGAAGTGTGAGACCACTCATGGCCAGCATGCAGATGCCCAGCCCCAGGAGGGTGCCATCGGTAGCCCGATGGAGATTGGCCATCCAGGGGGCCCGCCGGTCGAGTTTACGACCTGAGAGCGAACCCTTAACCAGCTCGAGGGTTCCGCCTTGGAGACCAGCTCTGCCGGAAGCCTGCCGGGGCAATAGGGAGGCAACCAAGAGAACGGACCAAACTCCCCGGGATTGAACCACCCAGAGCAGCTGTAGGCAAGGGCAAGACGCTGCTCAGCCAGCCAGCAGGAGCAGGTTGGCAAAGGTGAGCCCGTTCCAGAGGCCATGCATCAACACGCTGGCCGCTAGCCGGCCACTCTGGAGTCGCAGCCAGCCCAGGCCCAGGCCCAGCACGAACAGCGGTGGCAACTCCCCCAGGCTCAGGTGGGCAATCCCAAACACAAGGGCGCTGATCAGCACCGCCGCGAAACCGCCCCAGCGCTCGGCCAGCACCGGCAGCAGCACTCCACGAAACAGGGTTTCTTCAAACAGGGGGGCCAGCACCATGGCCGTGAGGGCAAAGCAGAGCAGGGCAAGGGGATTGGCGCTGTTGAGCACTAGCTCCAACAGGGGATTGCTGCCGCCTGGATCGCCCACCAACCTCTCCAGCAGCCAGCTCACCAAAGCCACGAGGGGAAGCACCATCAACAGCTGCGCCAGCGCCCGCCGCAGGGCCGAGCCCAGGGGGCTCCAGTGCCACTGGAGCCAGCCACCGGCAGGCGGTTGGCCGTGGGGCCTCAACTGGGACCACAACAACAGCAGGGGGGCCGCCATCAGGCCGAGATAAAGGGCAATTACCAACAGCCCCTGCTGCAGGGCTGGCTCCGCCGCCAGGGGGCTCAACAGCCCCTGCAGCAGCGGAACCAGCAGGAGAGGTACCACCAGCTCCCCCAGCACCACGAAACCTCCCGCAATCAGCAGGGTGGCCTGGGCCAGGCTGAGCGGTGGGGCCTGCAGGGGAGGGTTTCCAACAAAACTGCCAACACCACTGCCACCCCCCTTGCCCTTGCCCAGCCAGCGCCTTGCCAGCTCACGCAGGAGCAGGGCAGTGCCCACCAGCATCAGCACCACGGGGGCGAGGGTTGTGCCGAGCAGGCGCCAGATCGCGGCCTGTTGGGCTGGGACATCCACACAGCTGGGGCCTGCTCCCCCCAGGGCCTGGCAGACCAGCTGCCTGGTCAGGGGAGAGTCCCGCCACCCCTCCAGCAACTGGTCCACCTGGCCGGCTACCGGGGCCCCTTGGGCAGCGGGGGCCCGCAGCAGCTGCAGCAGGCGGCGCTGCTCGGGCGGCACCTGCTGGTCCAAGTTCTGCAGACGCTCACTCGCCTGGCCCGGCTCGCCAGCCTTGAGCTGCAGCAAAGCCAGTTGCAGCTGCTGGGCTGGCGCCGGTGGCAGGGACCTATCCGCCAGCTGCTTCTCCAACCCCAGCCGTAGGGCCTCAAGGGGATGCTCGCCCGCCAGGGCACGCCCCAGGCTGGGGGGCAGGCCGGGCGCGGCCAGGGCCGCCAACTCCTGCTGGCGCAACTCCAGGTCATTGCCAACCGAAGGCCGCTGCAAGCTGTCCACCAATCCGCTCAGCCAGAGCAGGCCACTGAGCACAAGGCTGATCAGGGCCAATCCGGTGGTCCACCCCGTGCTCCGGCTGGGTCGAGGGGTGGGATTGGCGTTCAACCGCAGGCCCTCCAGGGCTTACTCGAACTTCAATTCTGGACTGCCCCCTTCCCATACGATGGGTATGAGCAGCCTCCAGCCAATGTCCCTTCGGATTGTGTTGGTGCGCCATGGCCTCAGCAGTTTCAACCTGGAGCACCGGATCCAGGGGCGAGACGACCTCTCCAACCTGACCGGAATCGGCCAGAGTCAGGCCCGGGCCTGCGGGGCGGCCCTGGGGGATTTGGTTTTCGAAGCCGTCTACAGCTCCCCGCTGAGACGGGCCGCCGACACCACCAGGTTGCTGCTGGCCGAACAGGGCCAGGGCCTGCAGGCGGAATTTGATGAGGGGCTACTGGAAATCGACCTGGCCCCCTGGAGCGGTCTGCTGCGCCAGGAGCTGCGGGAGCGGTTTGCCGACCAGGAGCTCCAGTGGCGCCAGGCCCCGGAAATGCTCGAATTGCAGCGGGCTGATGGCAGCACCTACCGGCCCCTGCCGGAACTGATGCGACAGGCAGATCAATTCCGCCGCCAGCTGCTTGAGCGGCACGCCGCAGCCATCAGCAACGACCAGGATCCACCCCACACAGTGTTGGTGGTGGCCCATAACGCCATCCTGCGCTGCCTGCTGCTGACCCTATTGGATCTGCCCATCTCCGGTTTTCGCCGGCTGCGGGTCGACAACTGTTCCATCTCCGTACTGAACGTGGGCAGGAGCAACGTGGGCAGGAGCGGGGTGCAGGTGGAGCTGGTCAATGGGCTGGCCCACCTGGGCGACCCCCTGCCAATCAAGGGCGATGGGGCACGGCTGTTGCTGGTGCGCCACGGCGAAACCGACTGGAACCGCGAAGGCCGCTTCCAGGGCCAGATTGATATCCCACTCAATGCCACCGGCCGCTGCCAAGCGGAGGCGGTCGGTCGCTTTCTGGCTCCGGTGACGATCAACCGGGCCTACACCAGTTGCATGGCCAGGCCCCGCCAAACGGCCGAGGCGATCCTGGCCTCCCACCCCGGGGTACCCCTCACCAGCAGCGCCGGCCTGGTGGAGATCGGCCATGGCCTCTGGGAGGGCAGGTTGGAGCAGGACATCGCCGCAGGCTGGCCCGAGTTGCTGGCCAACTGGAAGCGGGCCCCCCAGACCGTGCAGATGCCAGAAGGGGAAACCCTGCAGGCGGTCTCGGAGCGCTCGCTGGGCACCTGGCAGCGCATCGCCGCCAGCCTCGACAGCAGCGAGACGGCGCTGGTGGTCGCCCATGACGCCGTCAACAAGACCATCCTCTGCGACCTGCTGGGCCTGGGGCCGGCCGACATCTGGGCGATCAAACAGGGCAATGGCGGCGTCAGCGTGATCGACTACCCCGAAGGAGCCGCAGGGCGACCCGTGGTGGCCGCCCTGAACCTCACCCAGCATCTCGGCGGCGTATTGGATCGCACCGCCGCAGGGGCCCTGTGAAGCCTTGACCCCCCCCCTCTGGCTGCGCCAGGTTGAACTGCTGGCCGGCCCGCACCAATCGGCCACCAGCTGCGACGCCCTGCTTGCCCCTGATGGCAGCCTGCTCGCCTGGGGCGAGGGGGCGACCCAGCAGGCCCAAGCCCTTGGCCTTGCCCCCAGGCTCGCCAAGGGTTGGTTGCTGGCGCCGCTGCTGGTGGATCCCCACAGCGTGCTGGAGCAGGCCAGCGTCGGCCGTGCAGAAGATCTGGCCAGCCTGGCCGGGGCCGCCGCTGCCGGGGGATACGGCACGGTGGCCCTCCTCCCCTGGGCCAGCCCCTGGCGGGACCAACCGGAAAAGCTCGGGCTCAGCTGGCCGGCACCGATGCAGCTGGAGCTATGGGGCAGCTTCAGCATCAGGGGGGCCGATCAGGAGCTCGCTCCCCATGGCGACCAACTTGCCGCTGGAGCCATTGGCCTGGCGGGCACTGACCAGGTGCCGCCCCTGGCCCTGATGGAGCGGGGCCTGCTGCTGGGGGAGATGGGCCGGAGTCCGGTGCTGCTGGCACCCCGCGATGCTGGCCTCAGCGGCGGCGGCTTCGTGCGCGAAGGCGTGGAGACATTGCGGGCCGGCTGGCCCCCCGATCCTGTGCTGAGCGAGACCCTACCCCTGCAGAGCTTGCTCAGCCTGGCGGAGCTGCGGCCCGAAGCCCGCCTGGCCCTGATGAACCTGGCCACCGCCGCGGGGGTGGGGCTGCTGCGCCAGGCGCCTCGGCGCCCCATGGCCACCGTGGGTTGGTGGCACCTGCTGGCCGACAGCGGCAACCTCGATCCCAGCGCCGAGGGCTGGCGGCTGTGCCCCTCCCTGGGCGCCCCCAGGGACCGGGAAGCCCTGATCACGGCCCTGGCCGATGGCGTGCTCACCGCAGTGGCCGTCCATCACCTGCCCCTCGATGCGGAAGAGATCCTGCTCCCCCTCGACCAGCGCCGGGCCGGCCTGGCCGGCCATGGGGGCCGCCATGGCCTGGTGCTGCCCCTGCTCTGGGCTGAACTGGTGGGCCGGCGCAGCTGGCCGGTGCAGCGGCTCTGGCAAGCCCTCAGCTGGGGCGGCTCCGAGCTGCTGGGGCGGGAACCGGAGCAGCTCAGAGCCGGGTCCCGTCGCTGGCTGCTGTTCGACCCCAACTATGGCTGGAGCTGGGATCGACAGGGGTGCCCGTCGCGGGCAGCAAACCATCCCCTGGGGGGCAAGCAGCTGGTGGGAGGGATAAGGGCTAGCGGCCTGATCCCGGCTGCCCAGTGGACTATTTGACTCCCAGGGAGCCGGTCTGGTTGAAGGGGTAGAAGCGCCAGAAGGCCCGACCGATGATTTCTTTCTGGGGCAAAAAGGCCCCACCGGGCCAGAAACGGCCATCCCAGCTGTTGGCCCGGTTGTCCCCCAGGGTCAGTACATGGCCAGGGGGAACCACCGCATTGAGGGTGCGGCATGGCCCCATGCCCTGGCTATCCACGGGGCAGTCGTTCTGCACATAGGGCTCGACCAGGCGCACCCCATTGATGAAGACATGGCCCCTGGGGTCCACACTCACCCGCTCGCCAGGCAGGGCTACCACCCGCTTGATGTAGGCATCACAGGCCGGGTTAGCCACCCCAGGCAGGCTGCCGACCAAGGGCAGGTTGACCACCAGGCAGCTCAGGGGATTGGGGCTGGCCCCTGCCGCAAGCACCGGATCGAAGTGGTGGGGTGAGTGGAACACCACGATCTCGCCACGGCGGGGAGCCCGCTGGCGATAGGTGAGCTTTTCCACCAGCAGCCTGTCCTGGATCTGCAGCCCAGGCAACATCGAACCGGAGGGGATGTAGCGGGCCTCGACCAGAAATTGGCGGATGCCCAGGGCCACCGCCAGGGTGATGGCCACACTGCGCCAGAAGGCCCACGGGCTCTCCTTGGGGCTGGCGAGAGCCCCAGGCTGGGTGTTCGGTTTGGGGTTGTCGTGAATCAAGACTTGCGATCTGCCAGGGTGCAGGCCCAGCTGGCCAGACACGGCAGATTAGGCACACCCTCCCCTCCGCCAAGGCCCATGTCGCCGCCCCGTTGGCAATCCAACTCCACGGCCTCACCCGGCGGCTGGGGGCAGGGCTGGGACCGCTTCGTGGCGGTGTGGGCCAGCCTCAACCTGGTCTGGGTTGCCTTTGACATCACCTACCTGCCGCTGCGCACCTTCTGGCTGCAACGCAACCTCTATCCGATCCCCTCGGTGCCGCTGGTGGTGCCCCTCACGGTGATCCCGGACGTGACGCCCCTGGTCGATCCGATCAAGGGCATCGAACCCCACCGCGAAACCCAGGCCTACATCGAGCAATTCCGGCGCCTGGATGCGGCCCTGCTGGCCCTGCCCGCCGGCCAGCGGCCCCAGGCCGCCCAGGTGGCGCTGCTGAACCGCCAGGTTCAGCTCACCGTCCAGATGGTCGACAGCAATCCTTTCCAGGCTTCTGGAGCCACCGGCACCCTCGAAAAGATCAAAAATCGCCTGCGCCAGCGGGCTGATCTGGATTCCGCCCGCCAGGCCTCTGGCCTGCTACTTAGCCCGGACTGGATCCAGGCCAGGGATTGGAACAGCGAGCGGCGCTTCTGGAACGACCAGATCCTGCCCCTGGTGGCCACCAACTACTGGCGATCGATCGACGAAAACGGACGCCCCACTGACCATTTCTGGCGGATCGACCTGCTGATGTTCCAGAGCGTCTTTGGCCTGGACATCCTGCTGCGCCTGATCCGAATGCGGCGCCGATTGCCAGGGCTGAGCTGGGGCGACGCCCTGCTGCGGCGCTGGAGCGACCTGCCCCTGCTGCTGCCCTTCTGGCGTTGGCTGCGGCTGATGCCCGTGCTGGAGCGACTGCAGACCTCAGGCCTGGTCAACTTTGAGCCGCTGCGGGCCGTGGTGAGCAGGGGGGTGGTGGCCCTGCTGGCGGTGGAACTGTTTGAGGTGCTGTCGTTGCAGATTCTCGATGGAACCCAGGGCCTGATCCGCTCGCGCCGCTGGCCCCAAAGGCTGCGGGCCCTGCGCAGCCACCAAAGTGTGGCCAGCAGGGACGAGCGGGCCCTGGTGGAGCTGGTGCGCATCTGGGCGCCCCTGTTGCTCAGCCGAGTCGCGCCCCGACTCGCCCCCGAACTGCAGGGCCTGCTGGGCTACAGCCTGCGGCAAAGCCTGGATCGCACCGTGGTGCCGCCGCCGCTGCGGCAACTGCAGCCGCTGCTGCAGGTGGAAAGCGGCATCAGCCGCCAGCTGGCGGGAGGCATGGTCGAAAGCCTGCTCGAGCTCTCTCGCAGCACGGGCAACCGACTTGGTCGCCGCGACGATGTGCAGCTGGATCTGCTCCAGCGTTTCATCGACCGCTTCTGGGATGAACTGGCCGCTGCCCTGGAGAGTGGTTCGGCCCTCGAGCGCTCCCAGGAGCTCCTCTGTGCCCTGATCGATGGCGCCAAGGGCACCTACCTCAGCCAGATCAACAGGGCCGGCATAGAAGCCCTGATCCAGGAGCTCGATCAGCTGATCACTGCTCCTAGCCAGCAGGAAGACCCAAGCCAACAAACAGCCCCTAGCCAATCAAAACCGCTTAACCGCCCAAAGCCTCCTGCCACTCCTGCTCCTTGAAGCCCGTCAGGATTGCACCGCCGCTGGTGATCAGGAACGGTCGCTTAATCAGCTTGCCATCGGCGGCCAGTGCCGCCAGAGCGCTCCGATCATCCAGCGCCTGCACGGCTGCGGGGCCCAAGGCGCGGTAGCTCTGGCCACTGGTGTTGAACAGGCGCTTGCGGCCCAGTTGGGCCATCGCCAGCTCCAGCTCGGCCAGGCTCGGAGGAGTCTGGGTGATGTCGAGCATCTGGGCATGGAGATCCCGGGCGGCGAGCCACTGGAGGGCCTTGCGGCAGGTGCTGCAGCCCGAATAGCCGTAGAACTTCATCCTTGCCGGCCCGGGGGCTTCAGGGAGCTCGAAAGCGGATTACTTGCGGCCAATCAGAGACTTGAGAGCCCCGACCAGGCTGTTGGAACCCTGGCCCACGGCGTTGCTGGGCCGGGTGCGAACGGTGACGTCACCGTTGACACTGGTGCGGCAGCTGAGGCGGAAATTGGCGGGGCGATCGGCAAGGTAGACCTCCTCCACATCGCTGCGGGGGGAGAGGTTCTGCATGCCCTCAACCACTTCCATCACGCAGGTTCCGCATTGGCCCAGGCCGCCGCAGTTGTTGACATTGTTCAGCCCCTTGTAGGGGTTGATGCCCGCATCCAGGGCAGCCTTGCGCAGGTTTGCTCCCTCGATGC
>NZ_JAGQCR010000106.1:0-10544 GCF_024346295.1 Cyanobium sp. BA20m-14 | reverse complement strand
GGCCAGCCTGGAACTGCTCTCGACCCCCCACTGCGGCAACCATCTACTGGTGAGTGGCTTCGTCCATCCCCCCACCGAAAAACGGGCCTGGGAGGCCCTGGCCACCGCCGGTGAAACCGAGGTGCTCACCGTGAAGGGGCTGGAGGGGTCGACCGACCTGCCTACAAGCCGGGCTGGCATCACCGCCCGGGTCCGCGACGGCTCGCTGGAGCGGCTGCTCGTACACCCCCGGGACCATGGCCTACACGGCGATGAAATCGCCTGGGAAAGCCTGGAAACCTGGCAGCAACAGGCGCTAGCAGCCTTGGGTGGTGAAGGCCCCCTGGCTACGCCGCTGCTCTGGAATCTGGGGGCCTACCTCTGGCTGACCGATCGCTTCGAAAACCTTGCCGATGCCCTCGCTCAAGCGCGAGCTCTGCTGGCCTCGAAATGCGGCGAGCGACTGCGGCAAACCCTGGCCGATCCCAGCGAAAGCGGCAATTGGTAGCAATTGCAACCCTCAACTTGAAGCCAGCCGTGGTCTTGTAAGTGGGTCGGTCAGCTTGTGCGCCGGCTCGATATTTAGACCGGTTCGGTGCGCTTCTTTGTGGAGCCCGTCCGGAGTGCAGTTGCCGCCACTCCGGCCCATCCCAATCCAGCCATGTCCGACCTTTCGCGCCGCAAGTTTCTGATCACCGCCGCCGGTTCGGCAGCTGGAGCTATCTGGCTAGCCGCCTGTGGCAGCCCCAGCAAAAAATCTGAAAATCAAACAACAAGTCAGGCCGGTGGTGCTGATGCGCCTGAGCTGAAGACTGCCACCTTGGGCTTCATCGCCCTCACCGACGCCGCGCCCCTGATCATTGCCCTGGAGAAGGGTTTGTTCGCCAAGCACGGCATGCCCGAGGTGAAGGTGGTGAAGCAAACCTCCTGGGCCGCCACCCGCGACAACCTGGAGCTGGGCAGTGGCAGAGGCGGCATTGATGGCGCCCACATCCTCTCGCCGATGCCGCTACTGCTAACTGCCGGCACGATCACCAAGACCAAGCAGCCCCTGCCGATGTACACCCTGGCGCGGCTCAACCTGCAGGGCCAGGGGCTATCGGTGTCGAAGGACTACCTGGCCAACAAGCTCAGCATCGACAACAAAGCGGGCCTGGCACAGGCGGCGCAACAGGCCAGCGGTAAGGGCAAGAAGTTCAAGGCGGCCGTTACCTTCCCCGGCGGCACCCACGACCTATGGATGCGCTACTGGCTCTCTGCCAATGGCATCGATCCCAATAAGGATGCCGACCTAGTGGTGGTGCCCCCCCCCCAGATGGTGGCGAACATGCAGACCGGCACCATGGACACCTTCTGCGTTGGTGAACCCTGGAACCAGCGCCTGGTTAATAAGAAACTGGGCTACACCGCCGCAGTTACCGGCGAACTCTGGAAAAACCACCCCGAGAAAGCCTTCTCGATGCGGGCCGACTGGGTTGACCAAAACCCCAAGGCCGCCAAAGCCCTGCTGATGGCCGTTCAGGAGGCTCAGATCTGGTGTGAAGACCCAGCAAACCTTGATGAGCTCTGTGAAATCACTGCCAAGGACAAATACTTCAAAGCCAACGTGGCAGATATCAAACCCCGTCTAGCCGGCGACATCGACTACGGCGATGGCCGCGTAGTTAAAAACAGCCCCCTGAGAATGCGCTTCTGGAGCGAAAATGCTTCCTTCCCCTTCAAAAGCCACGACCAGTGGTTCGTTACCGAAGATATGCGCTGGGGCTACCTACCCTCGGACACCGATATCGATGCCTTGGTGAACAAGGTGAACCGGGCTGATCTCTGGAAGGAGGCTGCCACTGCAATCGGTCAAGAAAAGGCCATTCCCGGCAGCGATTCGCGCGGCAAGGAAACCTTCTTCGACGGTGTGGTGTTCGACCCGGAAAATCCCAAGGCCTACCTAAACGCCCTGGCAATCAAGGCGATGAAGTGAGCTTCAACGCCTAGCAAACTCCCCGTTCCCACTCCCGCCATCCGTGACCCCCACCGCTTCCCCGGGCCGGCGCTCCCGCCGGCGCCGGCTGCTGCCGGCCCTGCCCCAAATCCTGCCCTACCTGCTCTGCATCGGTGCCTTTCTGCTGGTTTGGCAGTTGCTTTCGGGCGCCCTTGGTTCTGCGCGACTGCCCGGCCCGATCAACGTGCTGGTTGATACCTGGGATCCCTACATCAGCCAGCCGTTTTTCGATGACGGTGGCACCAGCAAGGGCCTGGGCTGGCAGATCCTGATCTCGCTGCAACGGGTGGCGGTGGGCTACGGCCTGGCGGCGGTCGTGGGAGTCGCCATCGGCGGCCTGCTGGGATTAAATCGCTTCGCCGGCAAAGGCTTTGATCCGGTAGTGCAGGTGCTGCGCACCGTGCCACCGCTGGCCTGGTTTCCGATTTCGCTGATGGTGTTTCAAGACGCCAATACATCGGCGGTATTTGTAATCTTCATCACGGCGATCTGGCCGATCATTATCAATACGGCTGTGGGTATCCAGGAGATCCCCCAGGACTACACCAACGTGGCCCGGGTGCTGCGCCTTAGCAAGCGGGCCTACATCAGCAACATCGTGATTCCAGCCACGGTGCCCTACGTGTTCACCGGCCTGCGCATCGCCGTGGGCCTGGCCTGGCTGGCAATCGTGGCCGCAGAGATGCTGAAGGCCGACGGCGGCATCGGCTACTTCATCTGGGACGCATACAACGCCGGCGGCGATGCCAGCTCAAGCCAAATAATCTTGGCGATCATTTATGTGGGCGTGGTGGGCCTGCTACTGGATCGCCTAGTTGCCTGGGTGGGTCGCAAGGTGAGCAAGGGAGCCGCCTGACATGACCACTCCAGCTGGACTGATCAGCGTCGATGCCGTTACCCAGGTATTTCCCCTCGATGACGGCGGCCGCTACGTAGCTCTGCAGGGCATCAATCTCGATATCGCCGCAGGCGAATTTGTGTCGCTGATTGGCCACTCGGGTTGCGGCAAGAGCACCCTGCTCAACCTGCTGGCCGGGCTCGACCAGGCCAGCGAGGGCGGCATCTTGATAAATGGCCGTCAGGTGACCGATCCAGGCCCTGATCGCATGGTGGTGTTTCAGAACTATTCGCTGTTGCCCTGGCTCACGGTGCGCCAAAACATCGCCCTTGCCGTAAACACCGTCTACCCCTCCCAAAGCAACCAGGAGCGGCGCGAGATTGTTGAGCGCAACATCCAGACGGTGAATCTCAGCGCCGCCGCCAACAAATTTCCAGCCGAACTCTCTGGCGGCATGAAGCAGCGGGTGGCGATTGCTCGGGCCCTGGCCATCAGGCCCAAGCTGCTGCTGCTCGATGAACCCTTTGGCGCCCTCGACGCCCTCACCCGCGGCAATTTGCAGCAGCAGCTGATGCAGATCTGCCAGGAATCGGGGCTCACCGCCGTGATGGTCACCCACGACGTTGACGAAGCCCTGCTGCTCTCAGATCGGGTCGTGTGCCTGAGCAACGGACCAGCAGCCGGCATCGGCCACATCTTGAAGGTGCCCCTGCCGCGCCCCCGGGACCGGCTCACGGTGATGGACCACCCCGACTATTACCACCTCCGCGCCGAGCTGATCCACTTCCTGCAGGAGCAGCGCCGGCTCAAGCAACTCGCCGCCAGCTCGCGATGACCACCGCTACCTCTAGCCCTGCCTTCCTCGAGTTTCGGGACGTGGGCCAGGTTTTCCAGTCTCGGCGCGGGCCATTTGAGGCCCTGCGTGACATCAATCTCCAGGTGCGGCAGGGGGAATTCCTCTGTGTGATCGGCCACTCCGGCTGCGGCAAGAGCACCCTGCTCAACATGGTGTCTGGCTTTCTGCAGCCCAGCCACGGTTCGGTAACGCTGCAAGGCAAGCCGATCACAGGGCCCGGCCCCGACCGGATGGTGGTGTTTCAGAACTACTCCCTGCTGCCCTGGCTCACGGTGTGGCAAAACGTAGAGATGGCCGTCAAAGCGGCCCGGCCCGAACTGGCTGCCGGCAGCCGGCACGAGGTTGTGACTCACCACCTGGAGATGGTGGGCCTGATGGAGGCGCGCACCAAACGCCCTGGGCAGATTTCGGGGGGCATGCGCCAGCGGGTAGCGATCGCCCGCGCCCTGGCCGTGTCACCAGCGGTGCTGGTGCTGGATGAACCCTTCGGGGCCCTTGATGCCATCACCAAGGAGGAGCTCCAAGAAGAGCTGCTAGCTATCTGGCGTGAGCAGAAACCCACCGTGCTGATGATCACCCACGACATCGACGAGGCCCTATTTCTGGCCGACCGAGTCGTGATGATGACCAACGGCCCTGCCGCCGGCATCGGCGAAATCCTCGAGGTGCCCTTTGAGCGGCCCCGTCGCTACGAAGCCATCCAGGAAGACCCCCGCTACGGCCAGCTGCGCAACCACGCCCTCGATTTTCTATATCGCCGCTTCGCCCACGACGTGGATTAGGTCAGGCCGGCGTCAGCGCCACCGCCGCTGCCTTGAGCTCCGGCTGCTTCGAAATCGGGCAGCCCAGCTCATGCATCAGTCGATTGGCCTCACAAGCCAGCTCGCCTTGGGAGGCGCCCCAGTGCATCGGCAAAAACACGGTGCCGGGCCGGATGCGATCGGTGATTTGTACCTTCACCGACACCGCACCGCGGCGCGACCGCACTAAGGCCAGAGCCCCATCAGCCAAGCCGGCGCGATCCGCATCGCTTGGATGCACCTCCAGCAGCGGTTCGGGGTGGGCCTTGAGCGCCCGCGCCACATGGGCCGTGCGGGTCATGGTGTGCCAGTGGCCCAGCAGCCGCCCCACCGTGAGCACCAGGGGATAGGAGTCGCAGGGGGGTTCCGCCAGGCCCAGGGGCGGATCGGCCCAGAGGAGTGCCTTGCCGGAAGGGGTAGGGAAGGCCAGATCGCCATAGAGGCGCGCCTTGCCGCCGCCGGGGGCGGTGCCGGCGGGGAAGGGCCACTGCTGGGGGCCGTGCTCAGCCAGGAGCTCGTGGCTAAGGCCGCTGCTATCGCAGAGCCGGCCAGCCGTGAGTGCCACGAATTCGGCATACACCTCGCCGGCGTCAGGCCAGCCGAACTGCGCCTTAAAACCGAGGCGCCGGCCCAACTCCGCAAAGATCGCCCAGTCGGCCCGGGCTTCGCCTGGGGGCTGGCGGAAGGCAGAGCAGAGGGTGACTCGGCGCTCTGAGTTCACCATTACACCAGCCTTTTCGCTCCACTGGGCCGCCGGCAGCACCAGGTGAGCCAGCGCCTCGGTTTCCGTGCCGGCATAGGCCTCGCTCAACACCACCAGCGGGCAGTTCGCCACCGCCGCCCTCACCCGATCGAGGCTGGGCAGGCTCACCAGCGGGTTGGTGGCCGCCACCCACCAGAGGTCGAGCTCGCCGCGCTCCATCGCCTCGATCTGCTGCCACACCACCAAGCCAGGCTCTGGCGAGATCGAGCCAGCAGCAAAGCCCCAGTGGCGCTCCACCTCGGCCCGGTGCGCTGGATCACCTACGGCGCGGTAACCGGGCAACAGCTGGGCCAGGCCACCCACCTCGCGGCCACCCATGGCATTGGGCTGGCCGGTAAGTGAAAAGGGTCCGGCGCCGGGGCGGCCGATCTGGCCACTCACCAGGTGCAGGTTGCAAATCCCGGCCACGGTGGCGGTGCCCTCGCGGCTCTGGTTCACCCCCATCGACCAAAGGCTGAGCGCCGCCTGGCTGGCGATCCACCAGTCGGCCAGCTGACGCAGGTCGGCCTCGGCGATGCCGCACACCGCCGCCGCCCGCGCCGGCTGCCAGGCCCGCCAGAGGGTCTCCAGCTCGGCGAAACCCTCGGTGTGGGCTGCCACGCAGGCCTGATCCACACCGCCCAGCTCTAGCAACAGATGACCCAGGCCGCAGAGCAGGGCCAGGTCGGTGCCGGGGGCGATCGCCAGGTGCAGGTCGGCGGCATCGCTGGTAGCGGTGGCGCGCGGATCCACCACCACCAGGCGCGGCCCATTCCCCTTTCGCCGGCGCTTAAGCAGCCGCTGGAACAGCACCGGATGGCAATCGGCCGTATTGGTGCCGATCAGCAGCACCAGATCGGCCAGATCGAGGTCGTCGTAGCAGCAGGGCGGGCCATCGGAGCCGAAGCTGCGGGCATAGCCAGCCACCGCCGAACTCATGCAGAGGCGCGAGTTGGCGTCGAAGTTGTTGCTGCCCAGGGCGCCCTTGAGCAGCTTGTTGGCTGCGTAATAGTCCTCGCTGAGGAACTGACCGGAGCCGTAGATCGCCAGCGCTTGGGGCCCCTTGGTGGCCAAGGTCGCCTCGATGCGCTCCACCAGGATGGTGAAAGCCCGCTGCCAGCTGATCGGCTCAAAGGGCTGGTCGATGCGCGCACGCCACAGGGGCGTGGTGAGGCGGTTGGGGTGCAGGGTTTCGCCCACCGTGGCGCCCTTGATGCACACCTGGCCCAGGGACGAGGGATGGTGGCGGTCGCCGCGGGCGATCCAGATGCCGCCGGGTTCAGCGGGGGCCTTCAGCTCCAGGCCGCAGCCCACGCCGCAGTAGGGGCACTGGGCTAGGGCAGCTGGACTGGCGGCCGGAATGGCGGGATGAGTAGCCATGGGGCTATTCGACCAAGCCAAGGCGCCCGATGATGGTGGCAGTTGTTACCGCAGTTCCCCCTGGGCTCTCTTCTAGCCAGAACCTGCTTCCACTTCGAGGCCGACTTCACCGCCGACCTGCGCTGCATTCCGATGGCCGTGCGGCGCAAGCTCGATCTGGCCGGCGTGAAGCTGAAGCTGCAGCACTGGAGCGAGCTGAGCGAGACAGAACGCGTTGAGCTGCTGGCCTGGCCCGATGACCCCGCCGCCATCGAGGCGTTGCGCCAGCACCTGCAGGCGCGCACCAGCGCCCTCAGCGCCGGCCAGGCCAAGGACCTACCCCGACCCGACGCTGAGCCCTGGCAGCAGGCCGACCAGCTGCCCGAAGTGCTGGCCGCCTCCTGCACCCAGCTGAACCTTGAGCTGCGCAGCGGCGGCTGGGCGGAGCTCACCGAACTGCAGCGCTTCGCCCTGGTGAAGCTCAGCCACCCCGGCCACGAGCACCGCAACCTGCCGCGGGCCCTGGCGGAGTTTGGGCTGCTGGTGTGAACCCGCCCCTGCGCTGCTGCCTGCTCAGCGGTGGCGAAAGCCGGCGCATGGGCCGCGACAAGGCGCTGCTGAGTCACCCCGAGGGCGGCAGCTGGCTGGAGCGCACGCTGCGACTGCTGGCCCAGCTGGACGCCCCGATCACCCTGCTGAGCCGCCATGGGGCGCACCTGGAGCTGGCGGAAGAGCTGGCCCTCGAGCTCGCCCCGGGCGCACCGATGACGGCCCTGGCCGAACCGCCGCCCTGGGAGGGGCCGCTGCTGGCCCTACACCGGCTGATGCAGCATCACCAAAACGAGCAGCTACTGCTCTGCCCAGTGGACATGCCGGATCTCAGCCTGGCCGCCCTACAAGCCCTGCTGGCGGGCGCAGCAACAGGGAGCCCGACCAGGCTCCAGCTGGCCCACGACGGTGAGCGGCTGCAACCGTTGCTGGGCCTCTATCCGAGCAGTGCCCCGATCCGGGTCCACCTGGCCTTGGCGGTGCAGCGGGGCGAACGGCGCCTGCAGAGCTGGCTGGCGACGCTGCCCTACCAGGCGGTGGCGCTTAATCCCCGTGCCATCCGCAATGTGAACCGGCCTGAGCTTGGTCAGTTGGCCTAAGCCAAGTCAGTTGGCCTAAGCCAAGTCAGCCGGCCGACTCCCCCACCGCCTCCACCACGCGCTCACAACGCTCCAGCTCCGCCTCGACCAGTGCCAGCAGCTCCTGCCGCGATGCCGGCAGCGGGAAGGGTCCCTGCTCGTAGCGGGCCTCCACCGCAAACACCTGCAGCTCCAGCAGCAGGGGATCAAGCTGCTGACCAGCCAGAGCAACCAAATCTTCGAGGTCATGGACCCGGGGCGGCTGGCGATCGGCCAGCACGATCCAGGCCTTGAGCAGTTTCTCCACCACCTGCTGGGCGGTGAAGCCCCAGTCCTCGTCGGGATAGGCAGGGTCAAGGGTCAGCCCCAGGCTGCGCAGATGGCGGCGCACAATCGCCAGGAGCAGCAAGGCGTCTTCAGCGGGCGACATACAGCACCCGGCCCTCACGAGCCACATCGCCGAACACATGCCAACGGGAGCCGCTCAGGCGCTCGGCATCAGCGCTGCCCGCCACCACTAGGTCGACAGCTACTCCCTGCCGACCCAGCGCTCGGTTGAAGCGCTTCCAGCAGGCCAGCTTCTCGGCCGGCGTGAGCTGGGGCTGGCCCACGATCACCGCCAGATCCAGATCTGAGTCAGGGCGCGCCTCACCCCTGGCCCGGGAACCAAACGCGATCACCGCCTGCACATCGGGTTCGGCGCACAGACGCACCAAGGCTTCCCCAGACCTCAGGGGATCCAACCCCGGACCCAGCTCAGGAGCAGGCTCCAGCGCCAGGGACTGACGCCAGGGGATGGTGGGCGGCGTGAAACGCTCGGCAGCGGAGGCGACCATGCTTGAACGCTACCGCCAACATCAGCCCGCGAAACCCAGGAGCTTCGCGGCGGCCAGCAGCACCAAGGCCAGACAGCGACGGATCCAAGCCACCGGCAAGTGGCGGCTACCCAGCCGCGAACCCACCGCACCGGCCAGCAGCACCATCAGCAACATCCAGCCCAGCTGGGACGGCAGGGCAGCAGGGCCCCAGATGACTGGCGGGCCAGCAGCAGGCCGGCAAGGCAGCTGATCGAGTTGCCGAAGATGAACAGCGACGACACCGCTGCCGCCTGGCGGGTGGAGGCCCAGCTGCAACACAACAGCAGGGGCGTGAGAAACACGCCGCCGCCGGTACAGGTGAAGCCGACCAGCAGCCCCAGCCCGGCACCGCTAGTCACCAGCAGAATCAACGGCGGTTGCGTCAAGCGCTCGGGATCGCCGGGCTGGCGGAGAAAGCGCAGGGCCGAGGCCAGCAGCACCAGTGCGACCAACTGCTGAAACCAGAGCGTGAGCAGATCGAGCCAGCGCCCCCAGAAAAGCCATCGGCAGGCCGGCCAGCAACATCGGCCAGAACAGCCGCCAGCGCAGGTGGCCGGCTCGCACGAACTGCCAGCTGCCCTGGGCCGCCACCGCGGTGTTCAGGATTAAGGCAAGCGGCTTGATCTGCTCCGCCGGCAGACCTGCCAGAGCCAGGACGGCGATATAGCCGGAGGCGCCAGCATGGCCCACGGCGGCATAGAGAAAGGCCACCAGGGCCAGGAGCGGCGGCAGCCAGAGGGTCACAGCCAGCTCCGCAGCTTCACCACACCCTCAAGCCACAATCAGCCCTCTGCCGCGCACCAGCACGGGCACCCGCTTGAAAGCCGGCGTGCCGCTCTCGGGATCGCTCACCGCCCGCATCAGCACGTTGGCCTCCGGATAGAACATCAGCGCCGCACCACGCCGCACCGAGCCGGGGATCAGCTCGATCCCGTCGAGCTGGCCCGCTTCGCCCTGCACGGTCACCCGCTCGTGGGCCCTCAGACCACAGCCAGCCAGATCCTCCGGGTTGACCAGGATCGTCTGGCGGTGCGGCATGCCCCGATAGCTGTCGCCCTGCTTGTAGACCACCGTGTTGTGCTGGCCGTAACTGCGGGCGGTGATCAGGTTCAGTACCAGTCCCTGCTCGCCGGGGGCCAGCCCGCCGAAATGATCCGCATCCGGCAATCCGAGCTCGGGCAGCGGCGTGACCGCCAGCTGGGCCCGGCCAGTGGCGGTAGCGAAACGGGGCCCCTGGAACACCCGGCCAGCCACCTCGAATTCCTTCTTGCTGGCGTCGATCTCGGCGATGGCGGCATAACCGGGCACGGTGCGGGCGATCAGCTCGCGCACATAGACGGGATCCTGCAGCCGCCGCCAGTCGATCGGCTCGGTGCCGTGCAGGCGGTGGGCCAGCTCGGCCAGGAACTCCACCTCGCTGATCAGCTGGCCGCTGCCCAGGTGGGTGCTGCCGGGCTCATTGAGCCGCACCCAGTTATTGCCCGATTCCACCGTGGTGCGGTGGGGGGTTTCGAAACGGTTGAACACCGGCAGCAGCAGGGTCTGGCGCGCCGACAGGCCGTGGAAGTGGCCGGTGTTGGGCTTGGTGGCCAGGTAGATAATCGTGTCTATGCGGCCGAGGGCGGCCTGGGCCTGGCGGCTGTCGGGATTGGCGCCGTACAGGTTGCCGCCCAGACAGAGCAGGGAATCGACGGCGCCTGCAGCGGCCGCCTCGATCAGGGCGCGGGTGTCGTAGCCCCGGGTGGGGCTGAGGGGCCGGCCGAGCAGCTGCTCGAGCGCCAGCCGCATCGGCTCGCGCAAATTCACCGTCACCCCCATCGAGCCGAAGCCCTGCACGTTGGAGTGCCCGCGGATCGGCATCGTCCCCGCCCCCGGCCGGGCCACGTTGCCCGTGAGCACAGCCGTGTTAGCGATCGCCTGCACGTTGGCGGTGCCGTTGGCGTGGTGGGTGATGCCCATCGCCCAGGCGAACACCACCGCCTTGCACGCA